>DAIUKN010000488.1:0-2956 GCA_036848195.1 Bacteroidota bacterium | reverse complement strand
CCGCTCCGCGGACGAGGTCCCGATCTGCTTTAGCGGATCGAGGCCCTTCGAGTTCCCTCAGGGCCCGCCCCGAGCCCGCCGCAGGTGGGTCGAGGGGCTCGACCGACTCAAGTCGGTCGGCTCGTCCCGAAGGGACGGAGAATTTGACAGTCGTTGTTGCGTTGAACGGGTTTGGATAGTTCTGCTCCAGGTTGAAGCCTGCAGGGAGTCCCGGTTCTGCTCTCATCCCCGTTACGCTTCCGTCCAGGAGGCTCACAGTCTCTCCGTCGCGAACGACGTTGATCGCAGCCCCGACGAGCGCGGCGTTTTGTCTCGGATTGACTTTCCCCGGGTCACGCCAAGCGGGAAAATCGACCAGCGAGACATGCCGGGCATCGATCTGGATTGCCGGAGTCAACCCCGTCACGGTTGCCCTGCCGCCTTCTACCGCAAGAGAAGTCCCCGCGTCCAGAAGAAAGCCGCAAGAGGCTCGGGACTTTGCCAGTCCCCAGAAAAGCCCGCTGAAGCGGTTGTCTATCGAATCAGCACTCTCGTACGCCCGCGGCATAACGGCGAAACCACTGGTCATGGTCTGACCGCGGGCAAGGTGCATATATCCGTAGTATGCCGCATAGGCGTGCGCCTCTGTCCCAACCACGACGGTGTCAGCGACGAGTTTCGTATCGTTTCCGAGGTAGAGCAGAGGTGCGTTCGCTCGAACTGCTCCGAGGAAAGCCTGCCCCACCGCCGTGGCAGAGTCGAGGTATCCCGCCAGACTGTCGGCACTGTTCCAGGCAAAGACAAATCCCTTGCATCCTTTGAAGCCTTGTGCGATTCCGGGATCGTCTTTCCTGCTATCATTGAGCCACAGCTGCCGCGACGGGACCCCTTGTTGTGTAAGGGCTGCTGCCACACTCAGTGCTGCTAATGAGAGGGTGGGTGACGAGAGTATCCCGACGGTGTCTGTTCCCGCGACGAACAACCGCGCGAAGCGCGTGAGGCTTCCCGACCCGGAGAACCAGTCGGACTCCACATTGCTTCCATCCAGATAGAGGGTGGAGGCAATTCCCCGAAATGACTTCGGTGAATATGCGGCAGCAGTTGGGGGTTGCTGGATCGATCCATCGGGCAGCGAAATCCGGAACCCGTCGGTCAGCTGGTCCAACCTCATTCCGGAAATAGACAGTGGCTTTGAGGGTTCGGTCCTGTATTTCGTCTCCGGTTTCCAGCGCAGGACGGTGACCGTCCCCGCACCCATGACCTCACCCGTACCCGTGGGCCCGATCGCGAGGGCGGTGTTGTAGTCGACGCCGACGCCGGCAATTTCCTTCCCCTTCTGTGCCTTGTAGACCGCCAGCATGGCAAGAAGGCGGCCGATGCGTCCGCGCTCATAGAAGTGGGTGTCTCCCAGTGTGCCTGGCACGAAGCCCAGAAAGTCCTCGGTGAATGTGATGCCAGAGCCGAGGGGGTTTCTTAGCGCCGCACGCGGGTCGACGGACGTCGTCCGTCCGTCGAAGATGACGTTCGTCAGCACTGCCAATCCGGCGCTCGATCCACCGATTACGCCGCCGCGCCTGAATACCTCGCTGATTGCCCGTTCGACAAGCGTTCCCTTCCACTTGTTGATATACTGCCACTGGTCGCCGCCCCGCAAGAAAATACCATCGCAGGCGAGGACAGCGCGATAGTTGGACGAGTCGTTTGCGCTCGCAGTTGAAACGATAGCGAAGCTGGTATCACTTGAAGCGCCAAGCCATTTGAAGTACGAGACGAGCCAGGAAGAGGTTGTTGAGTAATGGAGGATGGCGATCCGCCGGTTCGGTGCTTGCTGCACAAGCCAGCGGTACGGTTTGTCGGACCAGTCATTGTAGTCCTCGCTCCCGCCCCCAACCAGGAGAACCGATCCCTGTGCGGATGCCGTGTGATGAGGCCTGGACAGGAGAAAGAACAGAAGAAGGATGGTCCCACGTGTTCGCACGGATTTAGACGGGTGTGTGTTGAGCTCTCCGGGCTTCTGACTTAGAACGCCAACCCTACGGTAAACCGGCTGATGTTGGGGAGAAGATCGTATAGTGCGTACGCGTAGTCAAAGGTGATCGCAGTCTCTCCAAGAGGGACTGAAACCCCGGCACCGAATGTGGCGCTCTCGTCGTCATAGTTGAACCGGTACCCGCCACGAAGGTAGAACTGTTTGAGGATTCCGATCTCCGCGCCCACGTGGACCCTTTCCCGGTTGTCGCTTGGGTGGGTGACATCGGCAGCGAGGAGCAGGTTGAAGTCGTCAGTGGAGAGGGCGGTCATCGACACCCCCACCTGGAAATGGAGAGGGAGCGGGAACTCCTCGGGCGCAAGTCTCGCGGGGGTGAGACGATTTTCCGGAGTGTTGTTGTTTGCGTCGTACTTGATGGAGAGGTCCCTGCCGTCGAAACTCATATCCGGACCGAAGTTTGTCATGCTCATGGCGAGGGTGAGGTCGCGGAATCCAATGCGGTACTGGGTGCCCACGTCGAATGCCCAACCGTTTGCCGACTCGTTCCAGATGCGCTGGTTAATGTATTTGGCGGTAATCCCCACGGAAAAATCCTCCGTCAGCCGCCGGGCATACGTCACGCCGATCATCAGGTCCCCGGCGTCAAAGGTCTGGCCGGTCCCTTCGGGTTGCTGCTCCGTGGTTACCTCCATTTTATCCATGGAAAGAATGGTTGCCGAAACGCCGATTGATCCCACATGTTCAATGGATGCGACAAGCGCCACGCTGTTGAGCTTGGTCGTTGCCCACCAGGGCGTGTGCGAAACGATCAGGCCGGTGGAAGGGACTCCCACGATCCCGGCAGGATTCCAGAAGAGCGCCGAAGGATCATTGATGCTGGCCACGCAGGCGCCGCCCATAGCTGAGGCGCGTGCGCCCACGGGGATTCTGAGGAATTTCGCCCCGGCCGTTCCGATGTTTGGGTTCTGGGCCCGCCCCTCCGGGACC
>DAIUKN010000487.1:0-2962 GCA_036848195.1 Bacteroidota bacterium | reverse complement strand
GTTCGTCAGCGGGTCTGCTTCAAATATACGCATTAGTTGAGTCGATTCATACCGGTCGAATTGACTACAAAAGGAGTGAACAGGCACCTCCTCCCAGGGTCGTTTCCCTTCACCCGGCTGGACGGCTCCTGGTTTTATGGCATATTGCTCTTGCGCAGGTGGGAAAAAGGCGATCACGATCAGCACATGCAAGACATCAAGAGTGGGTCTCACTCTGATTGTCGTTGACTTTATCGAATCGGAATACCATATTGCGCGCAAACTTACATAGGTCGAATGCGGGCTTCCCCGCGCCAGACCTGGAAGCGCAGCTGCACTCCCAACTCTCCCGCGGGTTCCAGCTCATATTCTGAGTCCCCTCGACCCCCATTCAGGTCTTCCTCATCTCCACTGACCCTGGACCAGGCAGCCTGACCTGCAGGAGCTCTCGATGATCGGTCAGACGTTTTATCATTGCGGGATCCTCTGGTGGCTCGGCGGCCCCCGCCCGACACATTGGAAGGGCACTGTTCGTGAAAGATCGTAACGGCGAGATTGTCTCCCACTACCGGATCATCGAGGCGATCGGGCGGGGAGGCATGGGTGTTGTCTACAAAGCTGAAGACACCCGCCTCAAGCGCACCGTTGCCCTCAAGTTCCTCCCGCCTACACTCACAACCGACCCCGAGGCCAGAGAACGCTTCATCCATGAAGCCCAGTCCGCATCGGCGCTTGACCATCCCAACATCTGCACTGTCCACGACATTGGGGATGCCGGCGACGGCCAGACGTTCATCGTCATGGCCTACTATGATGGGGAAACGCTCGACCAGAAGATCGAGCGGGGACCGTTAAAACTGGACGAAGCCCTTGACATTGCTACTCAGGTCGCGCAGGGGCTCGCCAAGGCCCATGAGTCAGGGATGGTCCACCGTGACATCAAACCGGCAAATGTCATGGTCACGCACGACGGCGTCGCCAAGATTGTGGACTTTGGACTGGCGAAACTCAGTGGCATGAGCCGGCTCACCCGAACAGGGACCACGGTGGGGACGGTGGCCTACATGTCCCCCGAGCAGTCGCAAGGGGAAAACGTCGATCATCGCAGCGATATCTGGTCTCTCGGAGCGATGATCTACGAGATGGTGACCGGGCAGAGGTCATTCAAGGGGGATTACGAAAATGCCGTCATATATTCGATCCTGAACGCACAGCCCGAACCGATGACCGGACTGCGAACAGGCGTTCCGATGGAGCTCGAACGGATCGTCGGAAAGACGCTGGCCAAATCTCCCGCGGAGCGCTACCAGCATGCGGACGAGCTGATCGTTGATCTCAATCATGTGCGGAGGGATGCGGGGCAGACGGTCTCGCAGATCGTTGCACCTGCGGCGGCAACAACAAAGAAACTCCGGTGGAAACTCATCCTCATGCCGGCCGCGATATTCCTCGGCCTCTTCGCTGCCTTCTTGCTTCTGAAACCCCTTCTGTTCGATGATGTCCTTGTCTCAGAGCCGAAACCCATTGCAGTCGTCAGTTTCACGAATCAGACTGGGGACCGGGCATATGACTACCTGAGTGAAGCCATCCCCAATCTTCTCATCACGAGCCTCGAGCAGTCCCGTTTTCTCCGTGTCATGACCTGGGAGAGGATGCGGGATCTCCTGGGGCAGATGGGGAAGAAGGATGTCAGCATTATCGACAAGGATCTCGGGTTTGAACTCTGCCGCCGTGAAGGGGTCCAGGCGATCGTCGTGGGGAGTTTCGTCAAAGGAGGTGAGACATTCGCGACGGACGTGAAGATTCTCGATGTGAATACGAAGGAACTGCTAAAAAGCGTCGGTGCCCGGGGGGAGGGTGTTCAGAGCATTCTCAACAGCCAGATTGATGAGTTGAGCAGGGAGATCGCGCGAGGAGTGGGGCTTTCGCAGAGGAAGGTGGAATCCTCCGCGTTGCAGATCGCCGAAGTCACGACATCTTCCATGGATGCGTACAATTACTTCCTCCGGGGGAGGGAAGATTATGAGAAGATATATTACTCGTCAGCGGCACAATTCCTGGAGAAGGCGGTGGCATTGGATTCAAATTTTGCCGTTGCGTACCTCTACCTTGCCAAAACCCGCGGTGCACTCATCGAGCCGTCCGCCATGGTAAGGGCCATCGAAAAGGCGAAGACCCTTTCCTCGAGGGCGCCGGAAAAGGACCGTCTTTCCATCGAGGCTCGCTACGCGTCAGCGGTCGAAAGAAACCCCGAAAAGCGACGGCGGCTAGAGGAAGAGCTGACGAGAAAATACCCTCGCGAGAAGCGATTTCATAATGAGCTGGGTGTGTTTTATCAGGCGGCCGGGTTGATGCGGGAAGCCCAACTCGAATATGAAAAGGCGATTGAACTCGATCCGAATTACGCGTCGCCGGTGAATGGCCTGGCGTACATGTTCGCCGAGCAGCAGCTCTATGACCGGGCAATAGAGACTCTCCAGCGCTATGCCTCTCTTTCGCCGGGCGATGCGAATCCGTTCGACTCGATGGGGGAAATATATCTTAAGATGGGGAAACTGGATGAATCTGCTGCCAGGTACAGGGAGGTAATACGGGTAAAGCCCGATTTCTACGCGGCCTATTACAGTCTCGCGTATGTGCACGCTCTCAGGGAGGAGTACACCGAGACTATTCGCTATATCGATGATGTGACGTCCGTTGTGCCTTCGCCCCTCCTGAGAGCTCTGTCACGAATCTGGAAATCCATGTATCTCGGCATACTCGGCAGAGTCCGTGAAGCCAAGATGGAATTGGATTCCGCTTTCAGGATTGCACGTCGCGCTGACCTCACGGCCACGATGAGTCCCTGGTACTGGACACGGGCCTGGTTGGATCTGGAGATCGGCAATGCCGCAGCCGCGAGACAGCATGCAGTCGTGTTCTCGGAGATGTACGCGGAATCCAATCCAAATACGCCGGTGCTCAACGAAGTTCTCCGGAACGC
>DAIUKN010000486.1:0-2965 GCA_036848195.1 Bacteroidota bacterium | reverse complement strand
CCGCACCGCCATGGCATGGACGGTTCCTTCGCTGCCCGCCTGGTGAAGAACAGCCCCTCCGCTGGCTAATTATTACCCACAACCTCTACTCGAGAGAGAAACGTTCCATGACCAAGTACCTCGAACTCATCGGCAGAGAGCTGCGCCAGCTTGAAGAGACACAGACGTTCAAGTATGAAGTCCCGCTCCAAAGTGCGCAGGATGCAGTCGTCAGCGTCGGCGGCCGGAAGGTCGTCATGCTGGCCTCGAACAACTACCTGGGTCTCTCCAACCATCCGGTGATCCGGAACGCGGCCATCCGCGGCATTAAGGAATACGGGTACGGTGTTGCGTCGGTCCGTTTTATCTGCGGGACCCAGGATATTCACTTCAAACTCGAGAAGAAAATCTCCAAATTTCTCGGCACGGAAGACACCATACTCTTCTCCTCAGCCTGGACGGCCAACGAGGCATTCTTCGCATCTCTGACCAATGAGCGCATGGGGATCGAAACCTATAAGGATGTCATCTACTCCGATCGGCTGAACCATGCCAGCATTATCGACGGACAGCGGCTCTGCAAGGCTGAAACGACGGAGCGGAAGATCTACAGGCATGCTGACATTGACGATCTGATCCGCCAGCTGGAGGAGGACCAGGGGAAGGACTACCGCCTGAGGATCATTGCCACTGACGGGGTCTTCAGTATGGAGGGCGACCTTGGGCCTCTCGACCGGTTGGTGGAAATATCCCGCCGGTACGACGCGATCCTCTTTGTCGACGACTCCCACGGTGTGGGAGTCTGCGGAAAAACGGGAAGGGGGACTCCTGAAGCGAAGGGAGTACACGGCAGGATTGATGTCCTGACCGGCACGCTTGGCAAGGCGATTGGCGGAGCGGCCGGCGGGTATATCAGCGGCAAGAAGAGTTGATCTCATACATGCGGCAAAAGGCACGGACGTACATCTTTTCAAACTCCCTTCCTCCCGCGATTGTCTTCGGTGCGACAGCGGCCTTCGATCTTCTCACCAAAGACCGGTCCCTCGTGAAACGCCTCCAGAGGAACACGGAATACTTCCGGAAACGAATCGTCGGCCTGGGTTTCAGAATCATCGAGGGGGAGCATCCGATTGTCCCCATCATGCTTGGTGAAGCGGCGGTGGCCCAGGAAATGAGCAAGGCATTGTTGAAAGCGGGCGTGTATATCAAAGGTCTCTGGTTCCCGGTCGTGCCGAAGGGTGAGGCGCGGCTCCGGGCGCAGATCTCTGCGGCGTTGAGAACAGAGGACATCGATCGCGCGCTCGTCGCCTTCGAAAAGGTTGGTAAGAAAATGAACGTTTTGCCACGAGAGGGTGTTGACAAGGCATGAAGGAGCTGAAGGAATCAAGTATTCTCGAGTCCCTCCGGATCGTGAGGGATCCCGACCTCCAACGCGACATCGTCTCACTGGGGTTCGTCAAGGATCTCCGGATACAGGGGAAGGATGTCAGCTTCACCATTGAGCTCACCACACCCGCGTGCCCGGTGCGTGAAGAACTCAAGGTGGCTGCCATCAAGGCGGTCAGGGAATCGGTCGAAGGGGTGGCGAATGTCACTGTAGCGATGACGTCCAAAGTCACCCGTCATGAGAACCAGCAGAAAAGCGACGTGCTGCCGGGGGTGAAGAACACGATCGCCGTTGCTTCGGGCAAGGGGGGTGTGGGAAAGTCTACCGTTGCGGTCAACCTGGCGGTCGCTCTGGCGAAGGAGGGGGCGAGGGTAGGACTTGTTGACGCGGACATTTACGGCCCGAGCATTCCGTTGATGATGGGGATTACGGGGAGGCCCCGGATGAACGGGCAGAGACTGGTCCCGATGGAGAGGTGGGGAGTGAAGGTGATGTCGATCGGATTCCTCGTTGACCCGATGCAGGCGGTGATCTGGCGCGGCCCGATGGCGAGCGGCGCGGTGAAGCAGTTCATGTCGGATGTCGAATGGGGCGAGCTTGACTACCTTGTGTTCGACCTCCCCCCAGGGACTGGCGACATTCAGCTCACGCTCGTCCAGACGATTCCTCTGACCGGTGCGGTGATCGTGACGACCCCGCAGGACATCTCCCTGGCAGACGCCCGGAAAGGCTTCGCCATGTTCGGCAAAGTGAACGTCCCGGTCCTTGGGATGATCGAGAACATGAGTTACTTCATCTGCACACACTGCGGACAACGTGAGAACATTTTCGACAACGGCGGCGGCCGCAGAGCGGCCGAAGAACTCGGCGTGCCGTTTCTGGGAGAGATCCCCATCTACACCTCAATTCGCGTGAGCGGCGACACCGGCAAACCGTTTGTCATGGACGTGAACGCGCCGGTCCAGGCCGAGATCATCTCAGGGATAGCGAGAAACATGGCCGCGCAGATCAGCATCCGGAATGCGATGCATGCTGCATCCTCTGCCGTCGACATCCAGCTCTGAACAGCCACCGAGCCATGATGGACGTTGAACCGTTGGAGCAGCGGATTGAGCGGGCGCTCGAACTGGCCCGCCCCTACCTGCGGGCGGACGGGGGGGATGTGCAGTTTGTCCGTGTAAAACCGGGGGGGATTCTCGAGTTACGCTGGGTTGGAACGTGCGCGGGGTGCCCGATGTCGCAAATGACCCTCCGGGCGGGCGTGGAGCGTGCGGTCATGAAGGAGGTTCCGGAGATCAGCCGTGTGGAGGCCGTGACCGCATGACGCCTTCCTCTTCCTACTTTATCTCCACCTCGAAAACCCTCCCGTCTTTCACCTGCATGATCCTCTCATTCATCTTCCGCACAAGATCGTAGTTGTGGGTTGCCATTACCACCGCGGTTCCCCGCGTGTTGATCTGCTTGAGCAGGTTCAGAATTTCCCGCGAAGTGCCCGGGTCAAGGTTCCCGGTGGGCTCGTCCGCGAGAAGAAACAGGGGGCTGTTGACCAGAGCCCTCGCGATCACCACGCGCTGCTGTTCCGCGCCGGAGAGTTCAAAT
>DAIUKN010000485.1:0-2982 GCA_036848195.1 Bacteroidota bacterium | reverse complement strand
ATGGGACAGCAGCAACTTCTTCTGATCATCCTGGGCGTCATTGTGGTCGGTATCGCGGTGGCGGTCGGCATCACGATGTTCCAGGACAACGCAGTGTCGGCGAACCGTGACGCGGTCGTGAACGACCTGGTCAACCTGTCGGCGCGTGCGCAGCAGTTCTATCGTCGTCCGACGTCTCTGGGCGGCGGGCAGAACAAGTTCACGGGTCTGAGCGGTGATCTTGCGGGCATCCAGAAGCTGGTCAACACGACGGCGTATCCCTGGGTGAACGCCAACGGCTCCTACAGCATTACGACAGCAGGCTCTGACAGCTCGGTTACGCTGGAAGGGACCGGCACGGAAATCGGGAACAACGGTTCGTCCAACGTGCGGGTGACGATGAGAGTGTACGCCACACGGAACGAGACAACGATTAACAACTAATACTGTCGGTCGTGCGGAGCCGGGACGCATCGTCCCCGCTCCGCACTCCGGCGCATCCGGTCAGGTGAGTCGTGGGATCACAACAGCTTCTGCTGATCATTCTTGGCACCGTCGTCATGGGAGTCATGATCCTGGTTGGGATCGGCCTGTTTATCGACCACGCCTCGGCGACCAACAGAGATGCAGTGGCCAACGACCTCATGCATGCGGCGAGCGTGGCGCAGGCATATCAGCGGAGACCGCTGATTCTCGGCGGCGGAGGTGGGTCCTTTGTGGGGTTCGACCTCCGCACGGCGATCAGTTCGAACATGAACGGAACCTACGCGGTTTTCGGTGCACCGACCGATAGCGTACTTGTGATAGAAGGAGTCGGGGCCCAACCGGGGTACGACGCCGGTGCACCGGTGAAGGTCTCGATCAGAGTATACTCGAGTAGAACCGTTGTGAACGAGGTGAACTGATCAGACGGATTGAATTGCTGTGAGTCGAGGATGCCTCCCCTTGCGGGCTTTGCCCGGCGCACTAGAAGGGGGATCTAGTCGGTTTGTGGCGGGCCAGAGGCGGGGGAGGCTTTCCTTTTTTCAGTTTCTAGGAACCATGTGCTTCATTCTGGAGGAGTATTCAGATGGCAGAGTATAGAATCGAAGGCGTCACGACCGCCGGAAAACCGGTCCAGGGAGTGCTGGAGGCCGAATCCGCCCGCGTTGCGCGCAAGAAGGCGTCGCAGATGGCTCTGCAACGGAAGTTCAAGCTGCTCCGCGTCATCCCCCGCACTACATGGGTCTACAAAGTGCAGCGCGGGACTGAGAAGCCCGTCACGGGCGAGCAGAAGGCGTTCAGCAAAGCCGAAGTGCGTGAAGCCCTTCAGAAAATGGGATTTCGCGTCATCTACGTCCAGCGGCGTCTTATCACCTATAAATCGAAACCGCCGTCCACGGAGATCGTGACATTCGTCCGTGTCAGCGCGGACCTGATCAAGCAGAAGCTTCCGTTCAACGAGATCATGCAGCTTCTCGTGAACGACATCGAGCACCGGACCCTGCGCGAGGCGATCAAGGACATCAACGCCGAGCTGAAGCAGGGGAGGGACAGCGAGAAAGCGTTCATCAAGCACGAATCGGTCCTCGGCCGGTTCACGGCCCATATGCTGGGATTGGCTTCCAAGAGCGGTAACATGGCGGAGATTTACGAGAGCACCGCGAAATTCCTGGAACGCCAGGCGGAGTTCAAGAAGAACCTGCGCAGCGCGCTGATCACGCCGGTTGTGACACTGGTCGTGCTGTTCGGCGCGGTCGTCTACTATGTCGGGTACATCTTTCCTGCGACGGCCAAGCTGTTTGTCAAATTCAAGATCGATTTGCCGCCGATGACCAAGGCGACCCTGGCCCTGAGCGACTTCCTGGTAGGGAATATCTGGGTCATCCTGCTGCTCACGATTGTCCCGACAGTGCTTGCGGTGCGCTGGTGCACCACCGAAAGGGGGCGGTTCATCGTGGACAAGTTCGTCTGGAACATCCCCGTGATCGGCGCCCTACTCCACAAGACGAGCATCGAGATCTTTTGCCGCGTGTTCTATGCGCTCTACAGCGGCGCGGGCGAGAACATCGACGTGATCCGGATGGCCGCAGAGGCCTGCGGCAATAAGTTCATGGAGCATCAAATCAAGACGATTGCGCTTCCCATGATGATCCAGAAAGGTGCGGGGATCACCGAGGCCTTTGAGGCCACGGGGGTCTTCACCAAGACGGCTCTCTCGCGCTTCCACTCGGGCGCCGAGACGGGGACCGTCAAGCATACGGCATTCCAGCTGGCGGAGTACTATGAGAAAGAGACAACGTACAAGATGAAAAACGCGATCGATTTCATCCAGCTCTGGATCGCGATGGTCATCATGGTGGTTTTGACAGCGCTGACGATTGTGTCTTCCGAGACGGCAACCATAAAGCCGAAGAATCCTGTGATCAGCCAGGCGGTGGTTGTCCAATCGGAGCGCCCGATCGCCTGAGCTCAACGGTATCCCCCAACGTTTGAGAAGCTTCAGTCATGGCGCACATTGACATTACAGACAAGATCGGCTTCGCCCTCCTGAAAAAGGGGGTGATTGACTACGAGACCCTCGAGAAATCGCTCAAGGTCAAGGAATCGGAGGACAAGAAGAACCGGCGTAACCTCGGGCAGATCCTGGTCAACGACTTTGGCGCGGACCACGACGCGGTGTTCCGGGAAGTAGCGGACCTGTACGCCTTCCGCGAGGTGTTCCTCGCGGACGAGAAGGTGGACAAGGCCCGCATCGATTTTATCCGGAAGTTCATCGATGCCCTCCAGCAGAACCTGCGGGAGATGCTGCTGCAAACCAAGATGCTGCCGCTGAAGTACGATGAGAAACAGCCCGACAAGCTGATCATCATCGCTGCAGACCCGACGGACAGGCGGATTCCGCTGATCGCGCGGAATTTCGGCGGGAAGAAGTACGAAGTGGCTTTCTGCCGGCTGAAGGAGCTGCAGGCACTCGTCGAGCAGGTAATCCCCCCGAGAACGAATTCCTCAAACTCCTGGAGA
>DAIUKN010000484.1:0-2986 GCA_036848195.1 Bacteroidota bacterium | reverse complement strand
CATCAACACGCGCAACCTCTATTTTCAGAGCGGCCGCCCTGCGTGGGAAACGGTGCAGTTGACCGGCGACCAGTCGTACACGGTTGATCTCGTCCTTCCCGCGGAAGGAGGCGGCCGTATCATCAAGCGCTTCACGTTCACAAACGGAAAATATTCTTTCGATGCGGAGATCGACTTCCGGAACGTTGGAGAGATCATCTCGAATTTTGAATACCAGGTCGTCTGGGAAAACGGCCTACGGTACGCCGAGCAGAACAGCTTCGACGAGTCAAGCTTCGCGATGGCGTACGCCTATTCAGGCGGAGAGATGACCGAGATCGATGCCACGAAGGCGAACGAGACGGTGAAACAGGACATCAACGGAGCGACCTCCTGGGTGGCGACGCGGAACAAGTACTTTGCGCTCGCAATGATGGCCGAGGAGGGAAAGAGTCAGGGAGCATATCTCGAAGGCGTTCACCTTCCGATGCCCGACAAAGGCGTGAAGGAAAACTACGCGATGGCTCTCAAGATGCCGTTTCGCGGTTCGTCCGCCGAGTCTGCACGCCTGACGGTATACTGCGGCCCGCTCGATTACGACGTTGTCAAGAGTTATCAGCGGGGTTTAGAGAAGACCATGACGCTGGGTGCGGCGTGGATCATCCGTCCGATTTCCGAGTACGTCATGATTCCGCTCTTCCAGTTTCTCCGCATGTTCATTCCAAACTACGGATGGGTGATCATCGTCTTTTCGATCATCATCAAGATCGCGCTCCATCCGCTGACGCGAACGAGCATGAAGTCGATGAAGAAGATGCAGGCGCTCACCCCGATGATGACCGAGATCCGGGAGAAGTACAAGGATGACCCCCAGAAAATGAACCAGCAGGTCATGAACCTGTACAAGGAGTACGGGGTGAACCCGGCGGCCGGCTGTCTGCCAATGGTGCTGCAGATGCCGATTCTCTTCGCACTCTATTCGGTCTTCCGTTCTTCCATCGAGCTGCGCCAGGCGAGTTTCTTCGGGTGGATTCATGACCTGTCGATACCCGATACGATCGTGAACCTCCCGTTCACCGTCCCCTTCTTTGGCATGAACCAGGTCAGCGGTCTGGCCCTCGCGATGGGTGTGACCATGTTCATCCAGCAGAAGATGAGCACGACCGACCCGCGCCAGAAGTCGATGGTCTATATCATGCCGGTGATGATGACGCTGATTTTTGCCAGCCTTCCGTCCGGGCTGAATCTCTACTATTTCGTTTTCAATCTGCTCTCCATCGGACAGCAGATCTGGATCAACAAGCAGCATGGTGATGAGCCGCCGCGCAAAGTGGATCAGAAGAAGAAGAGCGGAGGCATCATGGCGAAGATCACGAAGGATCTCCCGAAGCTCCGCTGACGATTGCTGCACCAGAGACGCACGAGACCCGCCATCGCCGGCGGGTCTTTTTTTTGCGCCCTGCGGATAGCCGGCCGACATGATAGGTGTTAACGAGATCGGGCGGGATTCTTCGGTTCGTTGATACTCAGAACGGAAATTGGTATACTTTTTCTCCATGCCTTCCGTCGATCGTGACACAATCGCAGCGATTGCAACGCCGCCCGGCGAAGGGGCAATCTCCGTTATCCGGGTCAGCGGGCCGGATGCCCTGCAGATAGCGGACCGTGCGTTTCGGGGAGGGGGGAAACTGTCCGATGCGCCGGGGTACACCGTTCATTACGGGGGGCTCTTTGACGGTGGCGGCGGGATGGTGGACGAGGTTCTGGCGACGGTCTTCCGCGGGCCGCGGTCGTTCACGGGGGAAGACTCGGTAGAATTCAGCTGTCACGGTGGGATTGTGGTTACCAGGGCAGTCCTCGATGCAGTAATTGTGTGCGGGGCCCGGCAGGCCGAGCCGGGCGAGTTTTCGCGCCGGGCGTTTCTGAACGGTCGGATTGACCTTTCGCAGGCGGAGGCGGTGGCTGATCTGATCGCTGCGCGAAGTGCCCGCGGGCGGGCTATGTCACTGGAGCAGCTGACCGGAAGGCTGGGGAGCCGAGTGAGGCAGTTGAGATCCCGGCTCACCGATCTATGTTCGTTATTGGAGATCGATCTGGATTTTGCTGAAGAAGGCCTCAGTATCATCGGGGGCGATGAAATCACTCGGCGAATCCAGGAGATTGATTCCTCCCTCGAACAGATGGCGGGCTCGTACGAGGCTGGTAGAATCGCACGTGACGGCGTAACAGTGGTTCTGGCTGGCAAGCCAAACGCAGGTAAGTCCTCCCTCTTCAACGCCTTCCTGAAGGAAAGCCGGGCAATTGTAACTCCGATTCCCGGTACAACGCGCGACTATCTTGAAGAGAGCGTTTCCATCGGAGGAATACTTTTCCGGATTATCGACACAGCCGGAATCCGGCCATCGGTCGATCTGATTGAAATCGAGGGAATCGATCGATCCTGGCGTTCTGTCAAGGCGGCGGATCTTATTCTTTTGCTTGTAGATTCCAGTATGCCGGTCAATCCTGATGACCATATTTCCTTCCTGGGCCAACTGGACGAATCCCAACAGGTGATCGTCGTTCTGAACAAATCAGATATCGCCCACGACCTCCGACCCGACAAGGCCGTTGGGCCAGAGATTGCCAGGAGGTTCCCCGTCGTCACGATCTCCGCGGTAACGTGTGAGGGTGTCGCCGCCCTGGAACAAAAGATGCTGGAGTCGGTGGCAGCTCGTAAACAGGACATGGCTGATGGCGGGGCGGTGACAAACCAGAGGCAACTGGAAGCCATCAATCGTGGTCGGTCCGCGCTCTCCGGTGCGCTGAGTGCCCTGAGGAATGGGGTTACCAACGATCTGATTGCTTTCGACATAAGGGAGAGCCTTGCGGCACTCGGCGAGATCACCGGAGAAGTCACAAGCGAGGATGTCCTGAACAACATTTTCGCCAAATTCTGTATTGGTAAGTAAGAAGGATGTTTCACGTGAAACAGTGGTATGACATCATTGTGGTGGGAGGAGGCCAC
>DAIUKN010000483.1:0-2989 GCA_036848195.1 Bacteroidota bacterium | reverse complement strand
GCCACGGCAAGCGCCCTGTTCATCAAGCAGGTCAGGAGATTGCTCATGATCGAGCGGGGAGACACGCTTGAGCTCCTCGCAGGCGTCCCAGACTCCTGGTACAGACCGGGCGCGACGATCGCTCTGAACGATTGCCCGACATTCTTCGGAAAGGTCAGGTTGACCCTCTCAATCTCCAAAGATGGACGCCGGGCCACCGCAGAGATCGGTGGAATCGGAAGAGCCGGGGACCCGGGCTGTTCGATGCTGGACGTGCGCGGGCTGAAACGCGCAGGATTTCTCTCAGGGGACGGCTCACCCCTCCCCGACGTCTTCTCGATCGAGCACGGGAAATCATTCAGAGTTGCCGTGGGGAAGAAGTGACAACGTATCGGCCTCCCTTCTTCTCCCCTCCATCTCTATCGGTTCCGCGGCCACTGATTCTGCCGGTTTCCGGTCCGCTCCGGCCCGCTCGCATCCGGTATTCTCCATTCCGGCAGATTGGCCGAGAGCCTCAGCCACGGAATCAGGATTGCTCCGATTTGGGACCTTCCCCTCGTGTACACTGGCCTGCACTGGCCTGATGTTCAATTCGTTCGTGAACACTACTCGACGGCAATCGCAATGCCCGTTCTTACCTCTTCAACACTCACGAGGGAGGAGGTCGGTGCGATGAGAGACAACCGAAGGGCACCTCATCTGCAGTCATAAAGTGACAGGCTAGACCGGCGAGCGAGAACGGCTTGACAAGATCGCCCGCTCTTGTTGGCATGCTCGGAGATTGCCATTGATGAGGCCACAATCGGGGACACGTGCGGCAGCAGAGGTGGCCAAAAGTGCGAAGAGGCCAGAAAGACAGGATATTCCATGCGACGGAGTCCATGCTGACCTCTCACCGCCGACAGAAGAGTCCTAACCCACTCCATCGAGCAAAAGACGGACGGAACCACCCGGAAGTCTGCCGAAGATGGGTGCTCTTGCCCATTCGTGATTATCTCATGATATTGCAGCCACTGATCAAGGACCTCATGTCGAGATAGAGACCCGAGGAAACAATGCTGATTCGCCCCGACAGGTGTCATGAATGCTCACGAGCGTCCGCTCGTGTCGCCGTTCTCTTCCTTGCAATCATCCTCACCAGCGTGTTTCACTCCCCGGCGCGGGAAGAGGGACTCACTCGCTCCGACAGCTCTCTCACCGCGGCAATCGACAGTCTGGAGATCGAGGTACCACGAATTTCACCGAGACCTGTCACGGTTGCCGGCGTGATGAATCCAGTTCTTTCGTTGAATGGCCAATGGTATTTCAACCCCTCCACCCCGGAGGAGTTCCAGATGGGGCGCACGGGTGATCTTCGCGGATGGGCAAGCATCGAGGTGCCCTCTGAATGGGCCATGCAGGGATTCGTCGTTCCGTCAGACCATTACGCGGCATACTGGAGGGAGTTTGAAGTTCCACCGGATTGGTTAGGCCTTAGCATAAGACTCCGCTTCGATGCCGTCCAGAGCGACTGCAGGGTCTGGATCAACGGAATCGAGGTCGGACACCATGAGGGTGGGTTCACAGTTTTCGAGTTCGATGTCAGCTTCGCCATCCACGGCGGCCCTAATACGTTGGCGGTCGCCGTGAAGAACGAATCGACGGCCGATGTGCTCGCAAGTGCAACGCAGTACGCTGCGCATCAGATCGGGGGCATCACGCGAAAGGTCACGCTCTTCGCTCTCCCCAGACTGCATGTAACCAGCCAGACCGTCACGGCGACATTCGACAAGGACTACGTTGACGCCGAGCTGGCTGTCTCTCAGGAAGTGGCCAATGAATCGGACCATAATATCCAGGATGCACAGCTCTTGCTGGAGCTCTTCGACCCTGCGGGGACCAGTGTGCGCGTGGAGCCGGCAGTTACTCCGCTGGAAGCCATCGGAGCAGGCAAAACGGTTGTTCGACGGATAGCCTCGTCGGTCCGGAGACCGCTGAAGTGGGATCCGGAACACCCAAACCTCTACACGGTCCGGATAACACTTCAGCAGGGAGGAAAAGGCCTCCTGACGCTCGCGCAGAAATTTGGATTTCGTCAGATCGAAGTACGAGGCAACCGGTTGATCGTAAACAACACTCCAGTAAAGTTGCACGGCGTCAACCGTCACGAAACGCATCCGACCCTCGGGCGGAGCCTGACGGCAGATCAGTGGCACAGAGATGTCGAGCTTTTTCGCTCGGCCAATATCAACTACATCCGGACGAGCCACTACCCTCCTGCCGAGGAGTTCCTCGACATTTGCGACGAGCTCGGTCTGTTCGTTGAATGTGAAGCAGCTCTCTGCTGGGTGCAGCACGGCGCCAATGAAACCTGGAAGAGCTGGAATCATAAGGACCTGAAGTTCTATCCATATCTGCTCCGGGCAAACATCGAGAATGTCGTTGCAAATCGTAACCATCCTTCGGTCATCATCTGGTCGCTGGCAAACGAGTCCGCCTGGAGTCCTCTGTTTGCCAGGGTTCTCGAACGTGTGAAACGGCTGGATCCAACACGGGCAACCTCTTTCCATGACCAGTGCTGGGGTCAGTACAACAACTTCGGCAGCGGCGCGGAGATTGCGGTCTATCACTATCCCGACGAAGACGGCCCGGCAAGGTGCGATTCTGGTTCGAGGCCGACTCTTTTCGGCGAGTACGCTCATATCGAAACGTATAACCGGCGGGAAGTTCTGACTGACCCAGGCATACGGGACGACTGGGGGCGCGCCTTCGAGCGAATGTACGACCTTGTGTGGCGTCACGATGGCTGCTTGGGGGGTGCGATCTGGGCAGGGATCGACGACATCTTTTACCTTCCCGACGGAAAATCTCAAGGGTACGGTCCGTGGGGGATCATCGACGGCTGGGGGCGCCCGAAGCCGGAGTACTGGCATGTCAAAAAATCATATTCCCCTATCAGGATTGCGGGCAGAGCCATGCCGCCCAGATGGGCGAATGGGACGATCAGGGTTCCTGTCGTGAACCGGTATGA
>DAIUKN010000482.1:0-2992 GCA_036848195.1 Bacteroidota bacterium | reverse complement strand
CGTCGGGCAGACGGATAGCCCGTTGAAGATGGTGTTTGACCTCGCTGACACGCCCGGAGAGACGGTGGACATTTACTTCAAGCGGCCGCTGGAAGGGGGAGATATTCCGGACCCGAACGTGGCTTTCGTCAGCTTCTACTCGCCCCGGCAAGGGGTCCCCGAGCGCGTGGCACCGAACCACTACAGGTTCGCCCGGTCTGGCCAGTCGTTGTTTGACAGCATTCAGGAACTTCTGTATGTCCTCAAGTACGAACTTCCCCACAAGAATATCGTGCTCCACTTCGGCTGGCCCCTTTCGTCGTGGCTGGACCGCTTCTCCATTGGCGTGATGGTCTTCAGCATTATGAAGCTCCCCAAGATATTCCCCGAATTCACCTTCGTCATTGAGTATTTCGGCAAGAGGAATGCTTAAAGTCGGGGTGATTATCGTCGGCGGAGGCAGAGGCCGGCGTATAGGTACCGCCACGCCGAAGCAATTCCTCTCCGTCGCCGGCGTCCCAATCATCGTGAGGACTGTCGGCGTATTCGATGGGATGCGCGGGATCTCCGACATCGTCGTCGTCGCACCGGCGGGTTTCCTGCCGCGGGCGAAACGACTGATCAGGAAGGGGGACTTTTCGAAAGTGATCGCGATCGTTGCCGGGGGACCGGAGCGGCAGGAATCTGTCTGGCTGGGCTTGCAGGCGTTCCCCGTCAAGCCCGACATCGTCCTTGTCCACGATGCTGTGAGGCCGTTCGTGGGCGCCAGAGCGATCACGCGGGTCATTCGGGAAGCGGCGTATCATGGCGGCGCCGCATTGGCGGTCCGGGTGACCGACACAATCAAAGTTGGCACCGAGTTCTTCGCCTGCACGCTCAAACGCGACAAGCTCTGGGCAGTACAGACCCCTCAGGGATTCCGGTTTGACCTCCTCGTCAAGGCTCACCTGGCTGCCCGCAAAGCGCGATACACCGGCACAGATGAGGCTTCACTCGCGGAAAGAATTGGCTTTCCTGTCAGGATTGTGGAGGGGGATTCCGGCAACATGAAGATCACGACGAGAGACGATCTTGAAATGGCCGAATTGCGCCTGAAAAGGGGATAGAGATCCGATTACTTGCTTTTGGCGTCTTGAGTGGATATATTAGTCAGTCTTTTTCATGTCATAACGACAGGGCTCTCATGCTGCCGATTGCTATCATAGCGGTTCTTAGCTACCTGATCGGTTCCATCCCGACGAGTATCATTGTCGCTCGGCAGGTCCGGGGGATCGACATCAGGCAATACGGTAGCGGGAACGCGGGCGGGACGAATGTTATCCGCGTTCTTGGCTGGAAGGCGGGAGTCTTCGTCATTTTGATGGATATGGCGAAGGGTCTTCTCGCCACCCTGGTGGTTGCCCGCCTGATGTACGGCTCGATTCCCTTCGAGAATGCTACGCCTTTCGACGATTTCACCGTTGTCCAGATCATCGCCGGTTGTGCCGCCATTCTCGGGCACATTTGGACCCTCTTTGCCGGCTTCAAAGGCGGGAAAGGTATTGCCACCGCTGGCGGGATGCTCATCGGCGTCGCCCCGGTTGAAGTCGCGGTGGCGTTCGGCGTCTTCGCCCTTGTCTTCCTGGTTACGCATTACGTCTCTCTTGGCTCGTTGAGCGCCGCCCTGGCGTTCCCGCTCACAATGTTCTTCCGCGAGAATATCTTCATGGTGAATATTCCGGGATACAAGACGCTCATCTTCTTTAGCCTCGGAATTTCGCTCCTGATTATCTACACCCACCGCACCAACATCGCACGGTTGATCAAGGGGACGGAGAACAAAATCTCTACATCCCGTCTCTTCAAGAAGAAAGAGGAGCTCTCCACACAGGGGAGTTGACCGGGCAGGATCATGCGCATTGCCGTACTCGGCGCAGGAAGCTGGGGGACAACCCTGGCCATCCTGTTGGCCGACAATTCCCATACTGTCACGCTCTGGTCGTACCGTGAGGCCGATGCCGAGGCCATTCGATCGACCCGTGAAAACCCCGCTTTTCTCCCAGGTGTTCGCATCCCCGAATCAGTCCAGGTCACCGGCGATATGCATGCGGCCATTGCCGGGAAGGAGATGGTCGTCGGGGCCGTCCCGTCGCAATTCCTCCGGTCGGTCGTGGAGCGGGCGAAGGGGACCCTGCCCAGAGACGTCATTGTTGTGAATGTAGCCAAAGGGGTTGAAAACGGGACCCTTATGACGATGTCCGAGATGCTCCGCGATGCCCTCCCGGAGCTCCCGGCCGGCCACATCGCGACCCTCTCGGGCCCCAGCCACGCGGAGGAGGTCAGTAAACGGATCCCGACAACGGTTGTTGTCGCGTCCGCCGACCTGAGAACCGCCCGCCTGGTTCAATCGGTCTTCATGCTCCCGTATTTCCGGGTGTACTGCAGCGACGACATCCGGGGAGTGGAGATCGGCGGCTCCCTGAAGAATGTGATCGCCATTGCAGCGGGGATCATCGACGGGGCCAATCTCGGCGACAACACCAAAGCGGCGGTCATGACCCGCGGGATTGCCGAAATAGCCCGCGTGGGGGTGGCTCTTGGTGCAGACGTCCGGACCTTCTCGGGGCTCTCCGGCATCGGCGATCTCATGGTCACCTGCATGAGCCGCCACAGCCGCAACCGGTATGTCGGTGTGGAGATCGGGAAGGGGCGGAAGCTGAAGGAGATTCTGGCGGAGATGGTGATGGTGGCGGAAGGGGTTGACACCACGCGGTCGGCCTACGACCTTGCACGGAAGGTTGGGGTGGAGACGCCCATCGTCGACCAGGTGCACAAGATTCTCTTTGAAGAGAAAGATCCCTTGAAGGCCTGCCACGATCTGATGACGAGGGATCCAAAAGGAGAGCTGTAACCCAGAGTACAGTTCGCGCTTCGACTATGCAGCAAAAAATCCCGCCCCGGAGAACCGGAGCGGGATTTGTCATGTCATGATGCGAAACGGATCCCGCGCAACAATCAAATGAACAATGGAGCC
>DAIUKN010000481.1:0-2998 GCA_036848195.1 Bacteroidota bacterium | reverse complement strand
TATTCGTACAACGCCGAAGGGTGGAATCGCGGCAAGGGATGGAGGTTGCTGCTGAAGCCGCTCACACGGGTTTTCGATGCTCTGCTTTTCAAGAAGATCCGGCAGTCGTTCGGCGGGCGCCTGGAATATTTCATTGGCGGAGGTGCGCTCCTGGACATCGAGCTCCAGCGGTTTTTCTATGCCCTGGGGATGCCGATGTACCAGGGCTATGGGCTCACAGAAGCTGCACCGGTTATCTCGGCAAATACACCTGCAAAGCACAAGCTTGGGACCTCCGGCGTAATCGTGCCGGATCTTGAAGTGAGAATATGCGACACGTCGGGGAGGGAAGTGCCACGTGGGCAGCCGGGCGAGATCGTTGTGCGGGGCGAAAATGTCATGTGGGGGTACTGGAAAAACGAGAAGGCAACGCGAGAAACCCTTCGACAGGGGTGGCTCTTCACCGGCGACCTGGGTTATCTTGACGCGGACGACTTTCTCACGGTCCTCGGACGGGAGAAGAGCCTTCTCATAGGGTTCGATGGTGAGAAGTACAGTCCGGAAGGGATCGAAGAGACCATCGTGGGTAACTCGCTCTACATCGATCAGATCATGCTGCACAATAGTCAGTCGCCGTACACCGTTGCGTTGCTCGTCCCCAACCGCGATGCTCTCTTGAGTTGGCTGAAGCGTCATCATCTGACGGTTGAATCACCCGAAGGCCAGATAAGGATCATCAGGCTGTTGGAGGCTGAGGTAGCGGCGTACCGTCCGGGGGGAAAGCATGCGGGGATGTTCCCGGAGCGGTGGCTTCCTTCAGCCGTTGCACTGCTGGACGAAGGGTTTACAGAGCAAAACCATTTATTGAACAGCACCATGAAAATGGTCCGGGGAAGGATCGTCGAGAAGTACAAGAATCGGCTGGAGTCCCTCTATTCCCCTCGGGGAAAGGAGATCATCAGTGAGCAGAATCTGTCAGTGGTGAGGAGTTGGTGTGCGGTCTCTGATCGGACGAGATCCGGTTGAGCATGTAACTTTGATCAGGCGCAAATCCGGCCAATACTCGTGTGAAATGGCTGAACTTCTTTCCGTCTTCCTCGTACAATGGATACAGAAACGGGCGGCGTCCCGACAACGTCTGGAAAGGAGCTCCATGTATGGAAAAACACATCTCCCTTGTTGGAATTCTCAATATCGTCTATCGTTCGCTTGTGTTGCTTGGGGCGGGTGTTCTCTTCGCGCTGGCGGCAGTGTTCGGGCATCTGATCGATGCTCTGGTCCGTTCGGGTGCTCTTGAGCCGGACGAAGTACCGATCGAGATTTTCAATATCGCTCCGATCATCCTATGCCTCGTGGCGACGATCATGGTGGTTGTTTCTGTGGTGGCGATCGTCGGAGCCGTAGGGGTGATGCACAAGCGGGAATGGGCGAGGGTGCTTCTGCTCGTGATATCGTTCCTGGGTTTGGTTCGCGTGCCGCTCGGGACCATTCTGGGAGTCTATAGCATCTGGGTACTGCTCAACGACGAGACGATCAAACAGTTCAATCCCGGGGTCAGCGTTCAGGCGGTCAGCCCTGTTATCTGATCCATAGCTCGATCGTCGGTTGGTGGGTTTCGGGCCCCGGCCGGATCTGACCGGCCGGGGCCCTTCCGTGTCGAGAAGCTTCGGTCCTTGACAGAGGCACATTATGTCAACCAGACCGGGCTTCCATACCATAGTAGGTGACGCTCACTTAAGTGACTGTCACGTACCTCGGCCGGGTATCCCGCTCACCTCAGCAGAAGAAGCCTCTTCGTTGCGACCCCGGATTCTGTCCTGACCGTGCAGAAATAAACCCCGGAGGGTCGGTCTCTCGCATCCCAGATGAACTCATAAGCCCCCGCTCTGAAGTGACGGTCGTCCAGCCGCGCTATCTCCTGACCGAGGAGGTTCGTCAGGCTTACGATGGCCCTCGCCGGGCGATCGAACGTGATTCGCAGGGTTGTCGCAGGATTGAAGGGGTTTGGGTAATTCTCCAACCGTATCAGTGCGGGGATCGAGACCGACGCCAGCGGGGTACCCTGGACGCCGTCTCCGAGAAAACGGCTCTTGAGTTGTTGTATCCGACTGTACGATTCGACGATTCTGCTCTCCGCGATGACGCCGTTTTTCACGTTGGCCTCGATCGTGTCGGTGAGTTGTCGCACCAGCGAGCCTCCGTTTAGCGTGTTCCCAACATACAACAAGATGTCCACCCCTGCATTGATCGCGCGGACCGCGGCTACTCCGTACCCATATCGGTCCGTGATAGCCCGCATGGCAAAAAGGTCATCGGTGATCACAACACCCTCGTAGCCCAAAGATTCCCGCAACAAACCCGTGACGGTTTTGTAGGAGAGGGAGCTGGGGTAGAGACTGTCCATATGGGCGTTGTAGAGATGGCCGATCATCACCACGTCTACCTTCTTTGCGGAGAGCAGTGACCGGTAGGGAATGAGCTCCGAGTCGGCCCATGTTGAAGTGATGTCCGGGAGTTCAAGATGTGAATCCGCCCCCGCGCTGCCGTGTCCGGGGAAATGCTTCAGTGTGGTCATGATCCCCCGGGCATGGAACTGATCGATGAATCTCCCGGCGTGGTCAGAAACGGTAGAGGGATTCCCGGAAAAGCTCCGCCCATAATGCCCGATGGCGGGGCTCTCAGGATTCACGTTCACATCCACCACGGGGGCGAAGTTGGCCGAAAAGCCGCTCGAGCTCACCCACCCTGCCATCATCGCCGCCTGTTTTGCTGTGGAATCAACAGAGTTGAGAACCGTACCCAACCAGTGTGCGGACAATGTTGGTGCGAACCCGTTCGACTGGTTCAGACGGGCGACGGTGCCGCCTTCCTGATCGACGGCAATGAACGGTGGTGTCAGCGCCAGCGATCGGATCTGCGCGTTCAGCTTCTGGATCTGCGCTGGCGAGATGCAGTTGCGCCCCAAGAGGATCACCCCGCCAAGATTCCGTCCGGTCAAATCTGACCGGAGGCTGTCCGG
>DAIUKN010000480.1:0-2998 GCA_036848195.1 Bacteroidota bacterium | reverse complement strand
GATTTCATCCACATCTCAGACGGTCCCGTAGTGTACATTTCACGACCCGCGTCCTGGGGTTATAGGTTCTGAAGGGATCCGCTACCCGCTGTTATCGTGAGAAGCAACCTTCGTTTTCCCTCCCATCTCGCGCTCGAGATCGTCTCCATGGCCGGAGCACGAGAAAGATTACCATTCAATCTGCTATCAGTTGAACTTCATTCGCGCCGGCGCGAGAAAAGGATTTCCTCACCCCCGATCTGGAAGATACAGTTGTCAGGCACGCCGTTCTCATCAAGCACAAATTCAAGTCTCGCGTCCACCCCCGAAAGTGCAAAATCTCGCGGTGAGCGTGCTTCAAGCACAACATGATCGGAACCAACGTTCATGAGTACGTGCTCGCCCTCTCGCACGATGGTCATCCGGAACCCACTTTTGGTCACATACGTACCTGCATAGCGGTCTGCGACGCCGAGAGGAAGCGACAGAGAGTTCGACACTGATGGCGTCGAGACTCCTTGTTGCTCGTGCTGCCCCAGATCACGCGCCCAAATGTTGCGAAAGCGGACGGGGCTCGAATGGTCTTGAAGAGAAAAAGGCAGGCGGTCGGCGTGCGCCCTGTACGGTGCGTTTTGAAGCCATGATGTCGGGCCAGTTGGCTCGACATTGTCCTGAACCAAGATTCCATTATGCAGAAGAGTCACTCGTGCGGGCCGCAGAAGCGCACCCGAACTGTCGAATCGCGGGCGCCGAAAGACAATGTCGTACGACTGCCATTCTCCCGGTGGACGAGAGGCGTTGAAGAGAGGTGGGAATTGCCCATAGACTGCGGAAGCCTGCCCGTCCGCATATGTGTCATTGTGATACGAATCAAGAATCTGGATTTCATACAAACCCATCAGGAAGATTCCGCTATTCCCTCGTCCCTGGCCTGTTCCAGAAACAGGAACCGGAGCCGCCCACTCAACGTGAAGCTGAACGTCCCCGAAGTGCTCCAGGGTATGAATGCTCCCACTCCCGGCAATTGATTCGAAATAGCCATCTCGCACGGTCCATTGAGCCGCCCCGCTGTCCTGGCTCCGCCAATGAGACAGGTCCTTCCCGTTAAAGAGAACCATTGCATCTGATGGTGGGGGGACTGGAAGCTGCTGGCCGGGCACCGTCACGATCGGCGGATGAGGACGGGACATATCGTGCATTTTCCAGAGACGCGATGTCTGGGCGGGCGATGGGTCTCTCACAATTGCTATCAGGGAAACAGCAAGAACGGCGGAGACGAGTCTCATTGAGCAACCTTTCAACGTGAGTGGACCTCTTCTTGTCGATCATCATAGACGGGCTCAGAACTACTCGTGAGCGGGCGAGGGAGCATTGTACGACGCGAGAAGGTGTCCATCAACGCCAACGAGAAGAAGTGCAGCCCTGCCGGAGACGAGGCTAATGCGGAAACCTGCCCCACTCAGCCTGTCCCGAAACGCGACCGGAGAAGATTCCGTGCTTTCGGATGTCAGCACATAGAGTGTTGCGTCCGGTAGCTCCGTCGGGCAGATCAGAATGCCAGGATCTTCACACGTAGTTTCATAGGCAACCCTTGCCCCCGCGCGTTTCATTGCATACCTGTAGATGCGTCCGACTTCATTGAGCTGATCCGCCAGCTCGAGGGGCAGAGCGAAGTACAATATCCGGCCTGAACCGAGCTGGACATCAAGAAATGTCTGACCATCAGGCAGGATGCCCCGTTCGCCGTACGTAGTCCTGTCGGCGCCATAACTCAAACGCGCCGAGCCCCCCGGCCACTTCAGCATGACTTCCCGTGAGGTGAGCGCCCCCCACGAGACCTCCCTCTTCCAGCCACTGGTGCGCTCAGGAATCGGCACCCAGTGCTCATCGCCGTCAATCCTCCCCGAAATGAGAAGCGTGGCTCCAGCCCTCACGCGGCTCATGAGCAGGTCCCACGCCTCTTGATGCAAGACCCACGGGGCTGGAACGATAATCAGTTTTGCATCGGGCATTCGTGGAAGCTGATACTCCCCTGTCACGAACGCTGTTGCCCTCGCATGATGATAGAGCGCTCGCACGGCGTTTTGTTGGACGGTGATCCCCCAGCTGCCAAACACCGACAGTTGGAGCGCCTGCGGCAACACGAGGGCGATATCAGGAAGTCGGGCCTCCGTTGCATGTGATTGGGATTCGCGTGCAAAGGTCGCAATTCCCTTGATGACATCCATCCATTGCTTCTGCGAACCATCGCGTCTGAGGAGGCTATACGTATCGCTCAGTGACCAATCCCAGTGTAGAACACCTGAGTTCGCATTCGCAAACCCGAGCGCCAGTTTACGTTCGAGAAGAGAGACCCCCTGCACGTCGTCCCAGCGCCAGGAGCCGTCCATGGACCACACAGGTTGGGGGCCTGTCTCACCAAGGATATTCGGCTTGTGGGGGCTCTTGGCCACAACCGAGTTCCACAGAAGCGCGTCATCGCGCCACCAGCTATGATTCACCGTATAGTTCACCGGCGTCTCCGCCCAGAACTGATTCAAAACCCGATCCGTCACGCCGCCTTCATCCTGACCGACCGTAACCAGTTGCTTTGATCCTGCAGCGCGGATTGCCTGGATCAGGGTGTCGACCCACTGGCAAAACGCATCCTGTGCAAACAGGTTATAGTCGATCGCGCGTACAATTCGGGGGTTGCCGGAACGCGCGAGCTCGAGGTCAGCGACAGATGGCAGCGGTACACCCTCGAATGCGCGCAATTCGGCGGGCACGGTGCGCCACGCCCGGGCGAGGTTGTCAATCGAGGTGTAACGACGTTCAAGCCAACGATGCCAGGCTGCAAGTTCCTTCGGGTCTCCGTTCGGGGAGTTCCCCTTCCATGGACGCTTCGGGTTGGTGAAGCTGGGCTCATTGATAAGGTCGTAACTCAGGAATGGCACATTCCGAAAACGCGAAACAATGGCCCGGACGTAGGCGAGCTCCGCTTCAATCGCCACCGGGTCCATGTAGGGGTTGGAGCCGG
>DAIUKN010000479.1:0-3004 GCA_036848195.1 Bacteroidota bacterium | reverse complement strand
TCTGAATAGGGACAGGGGATCATGACCGAGCGGTTGGCGGTCGGGTCCAATGCATCGGGAAAACCCGCCTGTGACGTACAGGGGTCGTTCGCTAGCGTCGCCAGTTACGTGCGAGAAAGGGGGGACTCGCATGCGAAACATCCGGCTACTCCGAAATAAAACGTTGACAATAAAGATCCCTTTCTCTACATTTCCGCTCAAATCCCATCCGATTACTCATTGACCAAAGGAGACACTAATGAAGCATCTGCTACTTCTCTGCATGGCGTTCTTCGTCTTGGTGGACTCCCCTGCCAGTCTACAGGCGCAGTTCATCCTTGACACCAACTTCACGGTGGCTGCCAGGATCAAGCCCTCGGATTACCCGAGCTGGCCGGATAACATCGGCGCGGAGAAGGTATTGAGCGGCTTCGATATCAACAAGAATGGCAAGAAGGAATTCGTGGTCATGGCAAACCCCATAGACAACAACACTGCCACTGCCACCGACACCACTCGGCCGTATCTCTTCTGGTTTGAAGCAAATGGTAACAACACGTACAACCTGCTCTGGTCCGCGCATGTGCCGGGCACCAACACAGGAAGATTTTCCCACGCTGATTTCACCGTCGCCGATATCGACAACGACGGGAAAATGGAGATTACTGTGCTTGTCCCGCGCGCCCAAACGGATCGCGAAGACGCTTTGCTGTATGTTTATGAGTTCGACAACGGCGCTTTTCCATCGGATCCCACAATCAGCTCCGATCTTGGCCTCCGGCATGGGATGGGGTACCGGGCAACCCGGATCGAAGTGGCTGATGTCGACGGCGACGGGGAGAATGAGGTGGTTGTGACCTCCCGGAATGATGATTACGGTGGGTCCGGCCTCGGACGCTCGTTGATGGTTCACCACTTTTTCGGTGGTGATATCAATCCCGGCACCTTTGGCTTTTTCGAGCGCGAATTCATTGATTCTTCCGCCGTGCTGAAGGGTGGCGCGGTCTACGACATGGGTATTACCGATTTCGACGGGGACGGCAAGAAAGAAATCTGGGTCGCAACCTGGGATCTCCTGAGCCTGGCGATTTACGAAGCCACTGGAAAGGACGCGTACACAATGCGCGCCGACATTAACAAAGCCAGGCCGGGCAACGATGTCGGTGTCCGCAAGAGCATGCGGTGGTATGACGCTAACAAGGACGGCAAGCTGGAGTACTATTTTGCGGGTATCACCGACTCCGAGAACCCCGGCAATCTATACATGATCGCAAGCACGACCGACGTATCGACGCTTAACACAGCTTCCGTTGTTACACTGACGCCAGATCTCGAGCCGATTAGCGAATGGTCCTATGAGGGAGCGGATATCGGCGATATCAACGGAGACGGAAATATGGATTATGTCGTCGCCGGGGCGGGACCTCGTGGGGAGATCTTCTGGCGGCACTACAAAGGGGGCCCACCCGCCGATTCGGCGAACTACTTCCTGTCGACCCTGTACAAAGACACTCTTGCTGCGGATTCGCTATATAGCTTCATGACCGTCAATATCGGCAACGACATCGACGGCGATGGCAAGAAGGAGATCTTCCTCCCCAACCGCCATGTGCGGAGCGGCGTTGCATCTGATGCAGCCATCATCATCCTCGAGAGTAAGTCGGTTTCCACAAGCGTGGAGAGGATCGGGAACACTGTGCCGGAGGGGTACGCACTTTCGCAGAATTATCCTAATCCGTTCAATCCGCAAACAGAAATCGTCTTCCAGACCTCGAGACAAGGGTTCGTGTCGCTCAGGGTCTATGATATGCTCGGCCACGAGATTACAACCCTCGTAAACCGGGAGATGCCTGCAGGGAACTATCGGGCGACGTTTGATGCGCGTGCCTATTCGAGCGGAGCGTACTTTTACACGTTGAAAGCGGGGAGTTATGAGCAGAGCCGGAGGATGCTCCTCGTGAAGTAGCCCTGGTGATCGGGATTGACCTGTCAGGTCTTCACAGATTTTCTCACGTGAGGCCTGGCAGGTCTGCCATAACCGGATCTTCTTGATTCACCGATTTGCAGTCCCCTTTCGTGCCGAGAAATCGGCCGCTCGAAATGACAGTCCTCCCGGACCCGCTATCCTCACACACGGTATCAAATGGCCATTGTGAGAATATTCTGCGTTCTGCTCCTGGTATCGTTAATCGGGGCCATCCCTCTCCTTGCCGGAAGCTCCGGCAAGATTTCAGGCGTGGTGCGCGACTCCCGCACCAATGAGCCCCTTCCCGGGGTCAATGTGGTCGTCAAGGGCACCAACCTCGGCGCTTCGTCAGACGTGAGCGGACGGTATGTTATCCTGAACGTTCCCCCCGGCCGAGTCAATGTGGGTGCCTCATTCATCGGCTATCGCAGGTTCGAGGTCAATGATCTGCGCGTTTCCGTGGACTTTACTACACCGCTGGACATCGATCTGATGGAGGGGAGCGTCGAATTGGACGCCGTCGTTGTCCAGGCCGAGCGCTCGCCGTTGATTCGGCAGGACCTGACCAACCCGGTAGCGTCCATTTCGTCAGAGAGCATCGAAGCCCTCCCGGTAACCGAAATCAGCGAAATGATCGGACTGCAGGCTGGCATCACGGTAGATGATGACGGCACCATCCATATCCGCGGTGGTCTTGGCAACGAGATCGCCTACACGCTAAACGGCGTCAGCATCAACAATCCGTACGGCAACACGCGTTCCGTGGGCATCGCCACAAACGCCGTCCGCGAAGTGTCCGTCTCCAGCGGCACCTTCGCCGCCGAGTATGGCAATGCGCTCAGCGGTGTGGTCAACTATGTGACCAAAGACGGCGGGTCCACATGGACCGGCAGCCTGAAACAGTACGTCGGGGACCATGTAAGCACGCACAAGGATCTATTCTATAACATCGACAAAATCAACCCCTTGAACGTGAACCGCACCGAGGCCACGCTGAGCGGCCCTCTTCTCAGCGAGAGCGTGACATTCTTCGCTTCCGGTGTATACAACTGGAACGGC
>DAIUKN010000478.1:2472-3010 GCA_036848195.1 Bacteroidota bacterium | reverse complement strand
CTATTTGCTGCATCTGAGCCGGTTTCAACAGGATTCCACGACACTGCTCGGCTCAACGCTCTTTACGCAGGATTTTTCCTTTTTCGAGGGGCAGCCTGATTTTTCGGCACGCGCCCGGTATTCGGAACGGCGTGGAATGAACAATTTCTCCGGGGGGATCGAGCGGAGCTACGGGCGCGAACGATCGTTGCGCCTTCGCTGGCAACTTGTCCCGGAATTTGCCAACCAGCTTGATTATACCAACAAGATCGATCGACTCGACGGACAACAATCGTCGACGAGATTCCGGGACGTCGGGAGTAACGACGTAACCTTCGATCTGTCTTATCGTCCGGAGCAGAACTTCGAGTTAGGCTTGAAACTCGAGGTGTCAAAGTCGACCGATCGTCACCCATCCCAACCTCTGGATGCCTGGCTGAATGCACAGAATATGCGGATGGTGTATTCATTTCAGGGGGCGGGCCAGATGCGCGTCGAAGCTGCGCGCGAAGAAATAAACCTCGGAAGGTCCACGGATTCCTTCCCGTACGAGCTGACC
>DAIUKN010000478.1:0-2462 GCA_036848195.1 Bacteroidota bacterium | reverse complement strand
CGAGTGCCGGGGAAGACCTGGCTGTGGCGGGCTGCCCTTGAGTATCGTCTGACAAATTTCGTGCAGGCGAGTCTGAACTACGACGGCCGATCCGAAGGCGGGCGAAGTCCGGTGCATACCGGACGCGCCGAGGTTCGCGCCTTCTTCTGATTGCCACGTGACCATTTGCACTTGCCTTTGATAACGCGATTCTTTATACTGGCCCTTGCCACCGCATCTGCGGTCGCGCAATCCCGCTCCTGTGCTCTCGCGGTTGCATCAAGAACTGACACCATGGTTTACTGCACGTCATTTGACTCCAAGATCGGACTGATCTACGTTGCCTCCACTGAAAAAGGAGTGTGCAAGATCAGCGTACCGCGCCAGACGAAAAGGGATTTTCTGCGCTGGCTCAGGGAGAATATCGACGAGAGTGAAGTGATTGACAACAAGTCACGAAATAGGGAAGCGATCGAGCAATTGACCCGCTACTTCAACGGCAAACTGGCAAAGTTCACCGTCTCGGTTGATCTGATCGGAACACCTTTCCAGATCCGTGTCTGGAAGGAGCTTCTCCGCGTCCCGTACGGCACTACGATCAGCTACAAGCAGCTTGCAAAACGGATCGGGACCAGCAAAGGCTTCCAGGCAGTCGGACGCGCCAACGCGGCCAATCCTGTTCCCATTATCGTGCCGTGCCACCGCATCATTGGCACCGACGGCTCACTGGTCGGCTACGCCAGCGGCATCAAAACCAAAGAGTTCCTCCTCAAGCTAGAGGGCGCCTTGATGATCTGATGCACGGGTCATCACCATGCCCAATACCTCCTATGTCCTTCCTCGATCAGCTGAACCCCGTGCAGCGGGATGCTGTGCAGGCCGTTGATGGCCCTGTTATGATTGTTGCCGGAGCTGGTAGCGGGAAGACCCGCGTCCTGACCTATCGTGCCGCGTATCTGATCGAAAAGGGCGTTCGGCCGGATTCTGTCCTGGCCCTGACGTTCACGAATAAAGCCGCGAATGAAATGAAGTCCCGCATCGTCTCCCTGGTCGGCGGGACCAGCCGGGCCATCTGGATGGGAACGTTCCATTCGGTCTTTGCCCGGATCCTCAGGATGGAGTGTGAGAAGATCGGCTATGAACGGACCTTCACAATCTACGATGCGGATGACTCCCTGACGCTGATCAAGGGGATCATGAACTCTCTGGGCATCTCGCAACAACAGTACAGTCCGACGGGTCTCCGATCGAGGATCAGTGCTGCAAAGAATCAGATGCTCTCCCCGAAAGCTCTGCGGGAATCAGGATATGACCCCATGGTTGAACGTGCGGCGGCGGTCTATGAGGAATACGAGCGCAGGCTGCGCCGGTCGAATGCGATGGATTTTGACGACTTGCTCCTTAATCCGCTGGAGTTGTTTGTGAAGCACCGCGACGTCCTGGAACGCTACCAGTACCGGTTCACCCACATCCTTGTGGATGAATATCAGGACACCAACCGCGTGCAATACCGGTTGATCAAGGAACTTGCGGCCCGCACCAAGAACATCTGCGTGGTCGGCGACGACGCCCAGAGTATCTATGCCTTCCGCGGGGCCGATATCCGGAACATCCTCGATTTTGAAAAGGACTACCCCGAGTGCAAGGTGTTCCGCCTTGAGCAAAATTACCGGTCGACGAAGACCATCCTTGCCGCGGCAGGTTCGCTGATCCGCCAGAACGTTCACCAGATCGAAAAGACTCTCTGGACAGGGAATGAGGATGGGGAACCCGTGTTCCTCGATATCTGCGACGACGACAGGGAAGAGGGCTATCGGGTGGTGAACCATATCGAGGAGGAGTCGAAGAAGCACAAACTCGACCTGAAGGACTTCGCCGTTCTGTATAGAACCAACGCCCAGTCGCGCTCGATCGAGGATGCCCTCCGACGGAACGGCATCCCGTATGTCATCGTCGGTGGCGTTGCCTTCTATAAGAGGAAAGAAATCAAGGACGTCCTCGCGTATCTGCGCGTCGTCGTGAACCCGCGGGACGAAGAAAGCCTCCTCCGCGTAATCAATGTCCCTCCGCGCGCCATCGGCGAGACCACCGTACGGCGGCTCCGGACGGTCGGTGAGAAGCACGGGCTGGCGATTTTTGACGTTCTCGCCTCGGAACATCTCACGGGGTCTCTGCCTCAGAAGACTGAGGCGTCAGTGAAGGCGTTCGGTGCCCTCCTGGGGAAATATATCGCCCTCCGTGAGCAGATGTCCGTCGGCGAACTGGCCCGTGCACTCGTCGATGAAATTGGAATCCTGCAGATTCTTAAAGAGGAGAACACGCCGGAGTCGTTGTCCCGCCGCGAGAATATCCTTGAGCTGATCTCCGCGCTGACGGAGTTCAACGACCGCCTGACCGGCGCGAAGCTGGAGGATTTTCTGGAAGAGGTCTCGCTGGTGTCGGACGTGGACACTGCGGATTTCGGCCGGAATGCAGTCACCCTC
>DAIUKN010000477.1:0-3022 GCA_036848195.1 Bacteroidota bacterium | reverse complement strand
TCCACGGATTCGAAATTTGTGACAGTACCATCGCTCCACTCCGGCTTTACCATCCACCGGAGCCGACCGTTGTCGTAGGTCTTACCGGAGACGACTTCCTGCTCCGGAGGGAACGCTTCGGCGTAGGGAGCGTTTGATGTGAACGGACCGATCCATGACCACGGACTGAGGTGGACGTTCACCCGGGAGAGCGCATCTTTCTTGTACTGCGACAGTGCCTCGTGGGAAACCTTCGCGGTTTCATGCCATGTCGCCTTCTTCACATAGAACGGTGGGTCGCCTGCCTTTGCTGACAGTGCACAGGCGATGATGCAGAGGAAAATCACGCTGATGAAGAAGCTCGTTCGAGGGCGGTTCATCGTGGTGATCCTTTGCCAATTATTGGAGATCCTCTTTCCAAACCCGTGAATCCTGACGGATGAGCCATCGCTGGCTCTTGCCGTTCTTCAGATGGAGTATGACCGATGCAACGAATCCGTCAGGGGTCCGTCGGACCTCTGGTGACTTCAGGTGTGGATCGAGCCCTGACGCCGAAAGGCCAAGTTCCTCGATGGCCGACGCGTAGGTCTCGTTCCCTTCGTGCAGCCGTTTTTGCCGGTAGTAGATCCGATGAAGCAGTTCGCGGGCCGGCCATGAGGGATCGGGCAGGAAGACGGCCGACCCGATTCGCGGGCCGGCGAACTGAACATATCCCCATCGTTCGGGGCGATGCATATTGATGACGCCCTGAGGCGACCAGACCCAGTTGTCCTCGGGCATCCCTTCGATCTTCTCGTACTTGCCGTCGACCAAACGGATCTTCCACTCCACGCGCGAGAAATTGATGCGCCACTGGTCGCCGGCATGAGGAGGTGCAGGACAGTGGGCATATTCCTTGAGCGCCTTCCAGGGCATGGCGATCTCCACTGTCCAGCCGGAGTCCCGGTCCGCCGGTTTGTTCAGCGTCCCAAGCACCTGCACACCCGTCTTCAGCCCCTCGATGTCCCAGGCATCGACCGGCTTTCCAAGGTCCTTGTACGGCATCGGGAGGAAGAGGTCCCACACCGTGTTGAGGGCGTTCATTTCGAATTCATAGTACTCGTGGTTATCACCGTTCGGATCGATGAACACCTCAAAATCGTTGTCATAGAAGATCACGGTGTCGCGCTTCGTGAGCGTCGCCCAGACATCCGGCTCTTCCAGCTCCGCAGCAATGTAGAAGAAGGTGCTGTCCCAGAGCATCTTTGCCCTTGTCCTGAATCGCGGCTTCGGCAGGGGGTCTCCCTGGATATCCTGGAAATTGTCTGTCCAGGGCGCAGTTCCCCACGCGGCTTCATCCAGCCGGCCGTCGATTGATAGCGGGACTCTGGTTTCGTAACAGACATACCCTTTCGGCGGAGGGAGAGACTCGTTCCCCCACTCGGGAGGGGCGGTCTGAACCTCATTGATCACGATCTCATCGACGAAGACCCATGCTTTTCCACCCGAACCCGCATGCCAGGGGGGGCACAAGCCAAGGTTTTTCGCCGTCACCCGGACGAAACGGCCTTCCGCTCCGTGGCCATCGAGCCGGTAATCCTTGGTGAGGGCACCCTCCTTCCTGGGGGAGATTTCCGTTTGCACTCGATCGACCTCATGGAAATCTGTGCCGTCCCCAGAGACCGAGAGAGTGACCTCCGTGGGAAGGAAGATCCATGAGTTCGCGTTCTGGAGGAATCCCGCCGTTACTGCTTTAACCTTGGTGGGAGATCCCAGGTCAACAACCCCGTCGAAATCTTCCTGTTCAAACCCCTGCCACCGTCCGTCGTGGAAATCCGACGTCCCCCTGAACCCGTCGGTCAGACCCGTCGGTCCCCCGCCGGTGTAATTCGGACTATAGGCGGCGCGGCACCGCACCTCCCGGCCGATCGCTTCGTGGAGCGCCACACGTGATTCCACCATATCGCCGTACTGCCTCCCGGAGGCAAAGACAGAAGCTTTGACCGACCCGCTGTTCTTCATGACGAACGGACCGGCATAACGAGGTGAAGACGTGGAGGGCCCTGTCCCGTCCAGGGTGTACCGAATGTCAAGGCTGTCCCCGGCCGGGAGGATGGTAACCCGGAATGCCCTCCGGGTACTTTCGAGAAGAGGTACAATGGCGACCGGGGAGGCCCCTGCCGGACCATACGAAATGCTGAGACCATCAAGCCTCGCGAGGTGATCCTGGACCCGCGCATAAAAATCGGGATATATTCTCGGTCCCCCCGGCGACCAGAGAACCTCTGAAAGCGCAAGGAGGCGGGGGAAGAGTTTCCGCTCGACCGTTTCCTGAGGAGCATCCTCCGTCCACATCGCACACTCGGCGCCGAGGATGTGTGCGGATTCCTCCGGACTCAGCCCCTCGGGCACGGGCTCAAACGAATAGGCCCGTTGTAGGTCAAGGCTCCTGATTCCCTGGCTATAGTAGGTGTGACTGGAAGGAGAAGCAATGGCGTCGTGCCCCGCGCGGACAGCAGCAACTGCACCGTCCATCCCGCGCCAGGACTGCACCGTTGCATCCGGTGCGAGCCCCCCTTCGAGGACCTCGTCCCAACCGATCAACCGCCGGTTATGGCTCTGCAGAAACTTGCCGATTCGCCGGATGAAATAGCTCTGAAGTTCATGCTCGTCCTTGAGCCCTTCTGACCGGATGCGCTGCTGGCAGTCCGGACAGGATGTCCAGCGATCCTTGGGAACTTCATCCCCGCCGATGTGGATGTAGGTGGACGGAAACAGCTCCATTACCTCGGACAGGACGTCCTGCAGGAAGCCGAACGTGCTCTCTTTCCCCGGGCAGTAGACATCTTTGTGAACGCCCCATTGCGTCTGAACCGAAAACGGCCCGCCTGTGCAGGAGAACTGTGGGTACGCGGCAAGGGCGGCAACCGAGTGACCTGGCATCTCAATCTCTGGAACCACTGACACGTGTTTGCTCTCCGCGTAGCGGACAACCTCCCGGATATCGTCCTGCGTGTAGAAACCGCCGTAGACGGTCCCGTCCTCATATTTTCGCCAGGCACCG
>DAIUKN010000476.1:0-3034 GCA_036848195.1 Bacteroidota bacterium | reverse complement strand
GGCGGCGGACTCAGTGGCCATGATGTTTGAACAGGAAGCTCGTCGGGACGGGAGAATCGTCAGAACGGTGCGATCGAGAATTCGGGCCGACGAGGGAGAGGTTTGGATCGGGTTCGACGCAGCGGCCGCACAGGCTGGTGTGGCGGGTGAAGTCAAAAACCGGCTTACCGGGCTTGCAGCACGGCTGGGCGGTGCGAAGATTGCAGTGGCGGGATTCGGTCCGGGATTCTCCACCGGTGGAGAGGAGGTATCGCAGTTCGGAGTTGTCGTGAAAGGGTACCGGTATGCCACGGTAAAGGAGATTGCCGATGAATTCCGGAAGAGGTTGCAGCAGCACCCACAGGTTGGGGATGTGGATATCGATCGCATGTCCAGCTCGGAGGAGAAGGTTACCGAAATGGTACTGGTGCCGGACCGGGACGCGCTGGCGAGGCAGGGTCTGACAGTCGAGTGGCTTGTGAGGGAGATCCAGCCGTACACTCGCGGAAAAGGTGAAAGGGTACTGGAAGAAGGCGTGCCGGCTTTCCGATGCTTTCTTCAACTTGACGGAGTGGAGGGTCTTTCCGTTGAAGAGTTGGGACTGGCCCGGCTGCAAATACCCGGTGGAGGGTTCTGCCGTTTGTCTGATATTGCTCATCTTCGATGCAGGCGCGTGCAAGGGATCATCGTGCGGAAGGATCAACGCTACGTCCGCTGCGTGTCGTTCACCTTCCGCGGTCCTTACCGGTACGGTGAGGCATTTCTCACGCGTATTCTCGGTTCACTGGAACCACCGGACGGTTACACGATCGCCCCGGAGGTCGAGGTTGATTCGGGGATCGAGCAAGGCGCACTTCTTCCGGCTGGTGTTGCTGCCGTTGTTGTTGTCTTCATGGTGGCTTCTTCCGTGTACGAATCATATGTGATCCCCTTCGTGGTGATGCTTACCGTTCCTTGTTCCCTCATCGGCGTGATGGGAAGTTTTCTAGTCGCACACCTGCCCTGGGGAAAGGGAGGAGCCGCCTCTGCATTTCTTCTCACAGGAATTGTGGTAAGCAACGCTCTTGTACTCGTTGATGCTCTTCACCAGCGATGCCGCGGAGGAGGTCTCTCCGAAGGGGCGATTGCCCAGGCGGCGGCGGAGCGAGTTCGCCCATTGATGATGACCGCGTTGACTACCATTGCGGCCTTCGTCCCGATTTTGGCTCGTGGACGGGCGGGCGGTTTTTGGTCTGGTTTCGCCCTTGGATCACTCGGGGGGATACTCTCTTCCGTACTATTCTGTCTGTTCGCCATACCTTCGATTTTCGTTGTTTTTAGGAAATTCCCGGGGGAGCGAGGAGTGGATTGTTGAGGGGTTCCACAGGAGGAAATAGCTCTTGACAATCTGCTTTTATTCCCCTATTTTAAGACTAAACAGTCTGAATATCTGATATGAGTGTAATCTTCAGTCGTCAATGTGAATACGCGCTTCAGGCGGTCCTTTACCTCGCGCTCAAGCCTGGAGAGGAGATGACCTCCATCAAAGAGTTGACCAGTAAACTCGAAATCCCATATCACTTCCTCGGGAAGATCCTCCAGGACCTTACGCGGAAGGGTCTGCTCAAATCGCTCAAAGGTCCCACGGGCGGTTTTGCGCTTGGGATGCATCCTGAGGAGATCACACTGTTCCATATCGTCGAGGCGATCGACGGTGCTGGTTTTACACGATCGTGCGTGCTGGGGTTCCCCGAATGTTCGGGTGAAAACCCCTGCGCCGTTCATGAGAAGTGGTCTAGCCTCAGGGATGGCATCTACGCCATGCTGGTCACGCGGAATATCGCGCAACTTGCACGTGACATGAAGAAAGCGGAATACCTTGCGTTATCATGACGAGACAGTATCCAGGGAGCCGCGCGACCCCGCGATGAATGTGCTCCCTGTTCCCCCGGCAGCGGAGAACCTGCGCAACGGAAGGACGAGGCCGGTCAGAAAGATACCAAGGGAACTCCGAAGAACGAGGGTCAACTTTTCGCTGGAGCCTTTATGGCACAAACGAACAATCCTCCGGCTCAAGCATGATTCACAATTCCTCCGATCCGTAATTCAGGCCGCGTCCATCGTTCTCTGCATCTGGATCGGGGTTGAGTTTCACTCTTTCATGAAGTGGGGGCTCTCCGGAGGGACCGAATTCTATCGTTCGCGTCCGCCGGGCGTGGAAGGGTTCCTTCCGATCAGCGCTCTCATCAGTCTGAGCTATTGGCTGCAGACCGGAGTCATCAATACAGTTCACCCTTCCGGAATGTTTATTCTTCTCGCCATCGTTGGCGTCAGTCTGGCTTTCAAGAAGGCTTTCTGCAGCTGGCTCTGCCCGATTGGAACATTGAGTGAATCGCTCTGGATGCTGGGTAGGCGACTGTTCAAGAGAAACCTCCAGCTCCCCCGGTGGCTGGACTATCCGCTTCGCTCGCTCAAATACATCCTCCTGTTCTTCTTCGGGTACTCAATCTGGAATATGGATGTCTCTTCGCTGGAGGCTTTCATATACAGTCCATACAACAAGATGGCCGACGTGAAGATGTATCTCTTCTTCGCCGAGATTTCCACTATCGCACTCTGGACGATCATTGTCCTGATTCTTCTATCGGTGGTTATCAGGAACTTCTGGTGCAGATTTCTCTGCCCGTACGGCGCGTTGCTCGGCATTGTCGGGTGGCTCAGTCCTCTGAAGATCACCCGCAACCTTTCCAGTTGCATCGACTGCGAGCTCTGCACGAAAGCCTGCCCGGCCAATATCAACGTACACCGTGCGAAGCGGGTCTGGAGCGACGAATGCACGAGTTGTCTGAGTTGTCTGGAGGCGTGTCCGGTGAAGCAGACACTCGATGTGCGCATCCGTCCGGCGGGCAGAACCGTGCCGAATGTTGTCCTTGCGGGGCTGGTGGTGGCCGTGTTCGTAGCGGTGACGGGGCTGGCGGTCCTGACGGGCAACTGGCAGAACACGATCCACAAGGAAGAGTATCAGAAGCGTTTCCAGCAGCTCGAGTCTCCCCTGTACCAGCATTTCCGAGGGAAG
>DAIUKN010000475.1:0-3045 GCA_036848195.1 Bacteroidota bacterium | reverse complement strand
GGTGGCGGTCGCCCGCGGCCGGAACGTTTTCATTAGCCAGCATATCGGTGATCTGGAGACCCAGGAATCCTTCGAGGCGTTTCAGGAAGAGATCCGGAGCCTCGGCAACCTTTTCGGCATCAAACCGGTCGGAGTTGTATCTGACCTCCATCCCGATTATCTTTCGACCAAGTATGCAAAGGGGCTCGGCATTCCCCTCACCGGCATCCAGCATCACTTTGCCCACGTCGCCGGGTGCATGGCGGAGAATGGACTGGAGGGAACGGTCCTCGGCGTTTCCTGGGATGGAACGGGTTTCGGCGTGGACGGAACGATCTGGGGAGGGGAGTTTCTGCTGACGGGAAGCGGCGGGTATGAGCGAGTGGCCATGCTACGACGGTTCATGCTCCCCGGCGGCGAGGCCGCGGTGAAGGAACCACGGCGCACCGCGCTTGGAGTGTTGTATGAGATGTTCGGAGAGAACGTTTCCGGGATTGATCATCTCCTGCGACCCGGTACCTTCGAAGCGAATGAGCTGGTGCTCCTCCGGCAGGTCTTGCGGAAGCGGATCAATACGCCGGTCACGTCCAGCGCGGGTCGGCTCTTCGACGCCGTCGCGTCCCTCATCGGTCTTCGTCACCGGTGTAGCTTCGAAGGACAGGCAGCAATGGAGCTCGAGTTCCTGACGCATGGCATCCACACCGGAGAGTCGTACGAGTTTCACCTTGTGGACTTCGGGCCGGAGCACACGGCGGCGCAGGAAGCCACTCCCCCTTCTCCGACCAGGGATCCGAATCCGGCTGTCGGAATCCCTCATCCGCCGGTCTCTATCGACTGGGCTCCGATGATCCTCCAGATCCTTGAGGACATCCGTCAGGCCGTACCGTTACCAGTGATTGCAACGCGGTTCCACAACACGCTCGGCGAGATTATTGCCGCGGTTGCAACGCGCATAAACGAAGAAAGGGTGGTCCTGACGGGTGGGTGCTTCCAGAACCGTACCCTCACCGAAGGTACGGTCCACCGCCTCCGGGCGAAAGGCTTCCGTCCATACTGGCATCAGAGGGTCCCGCCAAACGACGGCGGGATTTCCCTGGGGCAATTAAGCGCTGTTTCTCTGCTATCCGTTCATAGATAAGGAGGGACGTTATGTGTCTTGCCATTCCAGGCAAAGTGCAGGGGATCGACCGGACAAGCACGCCGGTCATGGGGGATGTCGACTTTGGCGGCATCACGAAGCGAGTCTGCCTCGAATGGCTCCCCGACATTGCCGTCGGCGAGTACGTGATCGTCCATGTCGGGTTCGCGATCAGCAAAGTGGACGAGAAGGAGGCCTTGGAAACCCTGGAGCTGTTCGAGAAAATGGGCAAAATCTCGGATGAACTGGGGGGCGAGGATTCCGACAACCCCGAACCCGGCAAAGGGGAGGACAACCAATGAGTGTCCGGCCGCGCCTCCGGCTGCCGCACAGTTTCGTCCCTCACACAGTCCCATCCTGAAGGTGCCCCTTGCGTTTCATTGACGAATATCGCGACCGGGAAGCCGCACAGAAGTATGTGGCGATGATCCGGAAGGTCACGACCCGGCCCTGGACGCTCATGGAGATCTGCGGCGGCCAAACCCATACGATCGTCAAGTATGGCATCGAGGCGCTCCTTCCGAAAGAGATCACACTCGTTCACGGGCCCGGCTGTCCTGTCTGCGTTACCCCGCTCGAGCTGATCGATAGGGCCATCGCGATAGCATCACGGCCCGACGTGATCTTCACCTCGTTCGGCGACATGCTCCGTGTGCCAGGGTCCAGCAAGGATCTCCTGAGCGTCAAAGCGGAGACCGGGAACGTGCGCATAGTCTACTCACCCCTCGACGCCGTGAAGCTGGCACAGCAGAATCCGGACCGGCAGGTGGTTTTTTTTGCGGTGGGATTCGAGACTACCGCTCCTGCCAATGCCATGGCTGTCTGGCAGGCCAACCAGCTTGGGCTGAAGAACTTCTCCATCCTCTCTTCGCACGTTCTGGTCCCACCTGCCATGGAGGCAATCCTCTCATCCCCGTCCAGACGCGTCCAGGGATTCCTCGCTGCCGGTCATGTCTGCACCGTTATGGGGTATGAAGAGTATATTCCCCTTGCCGACCGTTACGCCGTCCCAATTGTCGTCACCGGTTTCGAACCGGTGGACATTCTCCAGGGCATTTTCATGACGGTCAGGCAGCTGGAGGAAGGGCGTGCCGAGGTCGAGAATCAGTATGCCCGGTCGGTGCGCAGGGAAGGGAACGTCGCGGCAAGAAAACTGATCGGCGAGATCTTCCAGACGATCGACAGGAAGTGGAGGGGCATCGGAGAGATCCCCATGAGCGGGTATCGGCTTGCTCCGGAGTTTGCGGCATACGATGCCGAGAGAGTTTTCAACGTCCAGCACATTGAGGCAAAGGAATCGACGCTCTGCATCGCGGGGCTCGTTCTCCAGGGATTGAAGAAACCTCGCGAGTGCACCGCTTTCGGGACGCTCTGCACGCCTGAGCATCCGCTCGGCGCGCCGATGGTCTCCTCCGAGGGTGCCTGTGCTGCATATTACCACTTTGGCCGGCTCCAGGTCGAACCGGCATCTTGAGCACACATCACAGAGTTCTGTTCACCCGAAGAGCTCATCGATGAAGCGCACCGTTTACTTTCTGCTCCCGCTCGTTCTCGCCGGTTGTTTCGGCCCCGCGGTCGCTCAACCCCCGCTCCGAGAGGGACGATCGTGCGTTGAGACCTCCATCGGGTTATGGACAGAAGCATCTGCTAGGAGCCAGCGAACGACGGATGGAACCCTTCTCAGCGCCAGCGCCGGAAACCTGTCGGGAGCGCTACCATACCTTTACGCGCTTCGCGACCAAGTCTTCCTCAACGTTGGAGTGTCTGTTATCCGGGCCGAGGCGAACGCCGACGTGGGGTTGTGGGGTGTGTCACAGGAGGCCGGCACCGCCATCCCCTTTCAGTTCGGCGTGAGGTACTGGTTTGTCCAGCCCGAGGAGTATGCCTGCATGAACGCCTTTGTCCAGGGACCCATTGATCCGGTCTTC
>DAIUKN010000474.1:0-3049 GCA_036848195.1 Bacteroidota bacterium | reverse complement strand
CAGCACGCTTGTGGCCCGGAGGATGCCGTCGAGTGTCGACTGCCCGGTGCCGTAGACGTTGTCAAAGTCCCACTTGGTTTCTGCATCATTGACCGCAATGACGGGGTATTTCAAGGCCCCGTCGGCCGCCATCGATCGCAAACGGTGGACGCCGGTCGTGGTTTCCTCGGTGCCGCCGATCACGAACTTTTCGGCGAATTCCGGGTGCTTGTTGTGGATCGTAAAGATCAGATCCGCGCCGTCGTCTAGAGTCAGGTTGGGATGGAATCGCAACGTCTCCTCGATGCACCAGTAGAATTCCTTCACGTTCATGCCGTGCCACGCGAAGATGGAGACCCCGTCCTTCGCCAGCGCCGCTGCCACGGCGTCATTTGTCGAGAGCGGGTTGCAGCCGCTCCAGCTCACTTCGGCGCCCGCTTCGACAAAGGTCTTGACGAGCACGGCTGTCTCCTTCGTTACGTGGAGGCAGCCGGCGATCCGGTATCCTTTGAACGGCTTTGTCTTGCTGTATTTCGCGCGCAGTGCCATCAGAACCGGCATGCGGGATTCGGCCCACTCGATTAGTCTTTCTCCGTCGGCCGCGAGCTTCAGGTCGGCGACTTTGTATTTCCCTGGCTTCTGATTCATACTTCTCTGTCTCTGATTGAATGAATGGTTTCCGCGGATAAGCGTTACCGGATCGCCTTCATCAGTGTTTCGATAAGGTCCAGCTTCTCCCATGTAAAGTCCTTATCGTTCCGTCCGAAATGTCCGTACGCAGCGGTTTTCCGATAGATCGGCCGGCGAAGATCCAGACGCTTGATGATGCCCCGGGGGGTCATGTCGATTTCCTTGAGTATGACCCGGTCGAGCTCGATGTCCGGGATGCGGCCCGTCCCGAACGTATTGACGTGGACCGAAACGGGCTGGGCCACGCCGATCGCGTACGCAACCTGGATGAGGCATTCGTCTGCAAGACCCGACGCCACCAGGTTCTTCGCCAGGTGCCGGGTTGCGTACGCCGCGCTCCGGTCTACCTTCGTCGGGTCTTTGCCCGAGAAAGCCCCGCCGCCGTGCGGCGCTCGTCCGCCATACGTGTCGACAATGATTTTCCGCCCGGTCAGACCGGTGTCACCGTGGGGACCGCCGATCTCAAACCGCCCGGTCGGGTTGACGTGGACAATCGTCTTCTTGTCGCGAAGCCCGGGCGGGATGACCACATTGATGACATGCTCGATGACATCCTCCCGGATCCGTTTCTGAGAAGCTCCGGGATCATGCTGCGTCGAGATCACAACCGTGTGCACGCGGACGGGACTGCGTCCGTGATACTCAACGGTTACCTGGGATTTTGCATCGGGGCGGAGATACGGCATCAGCCTGGAGTGCTTCTTGCGGATATCGGCAAGGCGTTTCACCAGCTTGTGGGCGTACATGATCGGCATTGGCATGTACTCGGGGGTCTCATTTGTCGCGTATCCGAACATCATCCCCTGGTCGCCTGCACCGCCGGTGTCTACACCCTGTGCAATGTCGGGCGACTGAGAGTGGATGCTCGAAACCACCGAGCAGGAGTCGGCGTCAAACCGATAATCCGCTTTGGTGTAGCCGATTTCGCGGATCACATTCCGGACGATATCCTGCACCTCAATGTAACCGGAGGTGGTGATTTCCCCGCCGACAAAAGCGAGCCCGGTGGTCACAAAACTTTCGCAGGCCACGCGGGAACGCTTGTCCTGCGCGAGAAGAGCGTCAAGCACGGCATCCGAGATCTGGTCGCAGATCTTATCGGGATGTCCTTCGGACACTGACTCGGAGGTGAAAAGATACGACATGAGGTACCCCTGTGATGATTCAGTTGATGATTAATAGAACTCGACTTCCGAGGAGTCTCCGACGTTGATCCGTTTATAACTCCCCTTGACGAACGCGCCACTTCCGACGATGGAATTTTCAAGAAGGGCTTTTCGCACCTGGGCGTGTTCACTGATGATGGAATTCCGTATTACGGCCTCGCCGACGAAGGCGTGCTCGCCGATGCTCGTATTCGGACCCACCACGCAGTGTTCGAGAATCGCTGTGGCCGCAATGTAGACCGGTTCGATTACGACCACGCCCTCGATTCGCCGGGACGTGGAACGTTTTTCGAGAAGGGCGCGATTGGTGGACAAGAGCGTCTCCGGCTTTCCACAGTCGTACCAGCCTTCCACAGGGAACGTGGTCATCTTCTCCCCGCGATCGATCATCATCTGAAGGGCGTCGGTGAGCTGGTACTCCCCTTTTGTTCTGATGTTGTGGTCGACGAGCTCGTTCAAGCACTGCACGAGAAGGACGGGATTCTTGATGAAGTAGAGCCCCACGACGGCAAGATTGCTCATGGGACGTTCGGGCTTCTCGACGAGCCTGCGAATGAAACCGTCACTCACTTCCGCGACACCGAAACGGCGTGCATCTTCTACGGCCTTTACTCCCAGCGCACTATGTTCCCCCTTTAAGACCGGCTTGAGATCCACGTCAAAGATCGTGTCCCCCAGGATGATCAACACGGGGTCGGTTCCGACCGTTTGGCGGGAGAGATAGATCGCATGCCCGAGACCCAGCGGGTCTTTTTGCTGAATGTACTCCACCTGGAGCTTTGGATACGCCGAGGCAACATATTCCTGAATCTGGTCGCTCAGGTAGCCGACAATGATCGATGCCTCGGTGATCCCTTCACCGAGAATTTTGTCCAGGATATGCCCGAGGATTGGCTTTCCGGCAACATTCAGGAGAACTTTGGGGACTGTAAAGGTGTGCGGGCGGAGGCGGCTCCCAATACCCGCGACAGGAATGATGGCCCTCATCGAAAGAACGATAGACCGTCTATTGTGGTTGGCAACGAGGAATTCTCCTAAAGGTAACGAACAATGGTCTGAGAATCAATAATTGATTCTCAGAGGCAAAATCGTTATGATCTCTTACTTGAGTCGACGAACACCCCCCATCCCAACATGCCGAAACAGGCTCCTCGTCGCGCGACGGTCTCAACCAAGAAGCAGCACGTTGACCTGATCTTGGGCAGGGATGTGGG
>DAIUKN010000473.1:0-3058 GCA_036848195.1 Bacteroidota bacterium | reverse complement strand
CGATGATTATCGGAAGAGAGTCCCAGCCTTCTTGCCCTGGCTTCGCTGATACGGGCATGTTGCCTAACGAGTGGCGGCGGAAGTACCCGGAGGGATTAGTGGGGGTGTCGACCTAGGTGAAACGTTAGCAACGGAAGCGCGTTCGTCCCCGGTTCGTTCAGTGCAGTTTGGATTTTCCCAGCACCGCAGCTAATCCCGTCCGTTAGGTTCCACACCAGGAGTTCATAGGAGAAGAGTCTTGGCCAAACTCGTCGTTCGCGCCTACACCATGTCCCTTGACGGATTTACTTCTGCCCCTAACCAGAGTCTACAAAACCCCTTTGGTGAGGGAGGCATCACAATCATGGACTGGGCTCATGACACCCGAACCATCCACAAGATGTTCGGCACCGAAGGCGGAAGTACCGGCATCGAAGACCCGACTCAGGGAGATTTTTCAGAAGAACCTCGCCCGCGTGACTGTCGACAGGAAGCCTGACTGACTGAACAACTCAAGTTGGCCTTCTCCACCCTCGGTTGCGTTTGTGATTGACTGGACCTATCTTACGCATACTCCACCGTAATGCTCACCACTGCAGCGCGTCAACCTGCTCACGCGGTGAAAACGCCGCACGGCACACAGCTGCGACAAACCGCTGCGCAGTTCTCCACATCTCAATTCATTCTGGAATGACAACGCGAGAGCGGGTGCTCACCGTGTTCGCCGGCGGCCAACCGGACCGCCTGCCGAATGTTGAGTTTGGCTATTGGGAAAAGACCCTGGAACGATGGCACACGGAAGGACTCCCGGCCGGCGTCACCACAGACGCCGGCGCGGAACGCCACTTCTGCCTGGAGGGGACCACAATCTTTGCCGAAGTGCCCATCATCAATGGATTGCACCCACGGTTTCCACGGATAGTGCTCGAGGAACAGCACGACCGAATCCTTCAGCAGGACGAAGAAGGGAATATCTGCGAGGTGCTGACCGAGCATTCAAGCATGCCGCGGTATCTGAAATTCGGTCTCCAGACCCGCGCCGACTGGGAGCGTCTCAAGGAGGAGCGACTCGATCCGGAGTCAGCAGGCAGAATCGGAGATCTTGCAGGAACACTCGCGGATGCGCGAAAATCAGGCATGCCGCTCTTCGTCCATGCAGGGTCCCTCTACGGCTGGCTGCGTAACTGGATGGGAGTCGAAGGCTTCTCGTATGCGCTCATGACGGATCGGGATTGGGTGGAGGAAATGATGGAGCACTTGACGCTTCTTACCCTGACCCTCCTCGAGCGTGTTCTGCCTGTCGTCGCGGTGGATCTCGGATGGTGGTGGGAGGACATGTGCTATAGCCATGGCCCACTCATATCTCCCGCACTTTTCCGTGAACTCATGGTCCCGCGATACAAACGGATTGTCCAGCTCCTCCGGAAGCATGGGGTGATAACCAACATCCTGGATTGCGACGGGAGCATTCATCAGCTCGTTCCGTACTGGCTAGAGGCCGGCATCAACTGCATGTTTCCGCTCGAAGTGGCCCATACCGATGCCGCCAGGCTGCGAAGAGAGTACGGCGATCAACTATTGCTGCTCGGCGGTGTCGATAAACTGGCACTGATTGGCGGGAGAAAGGAGATTGACAGGGAGATCGAACGCCTGGTGCCGCTTGTCCTCAGCGGACGGTATATCCCGTGCGTGGACCACAGGGTTCCAGCGGATGTATCACTGGACAGCTATATGTACTATCTGCAGAAGAAGGAGAGATTGCTCACCCTACGTTGACCGACTTGTCTGAATACCCCGGGGCTGCGACGATGAATGTTACAATTTCCTCCCTATGCCCTGTACCGTTGAGTTCCACCCTTGAAATGGTCGTGCCGGTGGTCTATTGCCTCCTGTTTCTCATGGTGTCGAGCAGTTCATTGTTGACCGGGTAGAGACGGATCAGCCACAGCGATATCAATGAGACTGCCGGACCCGCAAGCAGTGTTACGGCGCAGAGCCGCCACAGCGTCTCCGGCGCCTGTACGATTTCCTTCCCCGGTTCGAACCCGATGGACGCCAGACTGTATCCGGTGATCAGCACCGCCAGCGAGATGGCGCATTTCTGCGCGAAGCTGAAGACTGCGGCGTACGCTCCATCCTTGTTGATCCCGGTCAGGATCTCGTTGATTTCAGATACGTCGGCCATCATGGAGGTTGCGGTGGGGAAAATAATGCCATTCCCCATCCAGTAGAGACCATGGAAGAGAGCGAAAACGATGAAGGCGAGAGGTATGGTGTATGAAAAGAGAGTAACGGACTGTCCGGGGATCAGCAGACCCGGCAGAAACAAGGCAGCAAGAATCACGTTGGACCCGATGCTCAGGAATCCTCCGAAGAACACGCCTCCTTTCTTATCGAATCTCCTGGTCAGATACGACGCGACCAGCGAACCAATGCCGAAACCGATCATCGAACCGCCGTGCGTTATGGATTTCTCGACGCCGCCGAACCGCATGAAGTGCTCGTACAGATACATCTGAAGCGAACTCACGAGGGCGATACCGACCGTCACGACCACAATGAAAGCGAATACATATCGGGGATTGCGATCGGTCGCGATTTCCCGCATGTCCTTGATGAATCCCTTGATGGAGTTTCCCTCCGTCGTTATCTGCCGGCTGTCCTTGATATGTTTCCGGGTCAGGACGAGGACCGCGAGGATGCACAGCAGTGAGATGAAGGCGAAGCTCAAGCCCATGGTCAGATAGTTATCAGCGACAGATGTTGCCCGGATGCCTGCATTGTTGGAAAAGAAAACCGCCCAGGCCAGGGCCGGGCCAAACACATTTGCAAGCATGTTCATTGCCGAGCGAATTCCCTGAAGGGTTACTCTCCCGCGATAGTCCGTACAGATCTCAAACCCCAGCGCGACAAATGGCACATAGAACACGGTGATGGCCGTTCGCTGGAGGAGGTTGATCCCGACGAGGTACCAGAACAGCAGTTCCATATCGCCTGTAAAGACCGACGGGACGTACCAGAGAAACACGTACGTCGCTATTGTGGCAAGGCCTCCCCAGAGCATGTACGGGTGTCGTCT
>DAIUKN010000472.1:0-3060 GCA_036848195.1 Bacteroidota bacterium | reverse complement strand
CTTGCCGGACTGCTGTTCGTGCTCGGGGCGATGGTCACTGTTTTTGTCCTGACTGGTGTTCTCGGGGGAGGCGGCAATGTCTACAACCTTACGAAAGTTGCAGAGGTGATGGCGAAGGCGAGCGATGCCGCAGGCCAGGGAAGCAGCGCTTTCACAGGCTGGCTGAAGACGTTCTTCCCCTTTGCCTTCGGCAAAGGAGCCCTCGGTATTTCGATGGTTGTGTTTCTTGCCGTGGCGCTTCTGGCACTCGTGGACCGTGCAGCAGAACGGCGCCTGCTGCAGAAGACTGAATGAGGGGATTGGTCTGACGCCGGAGCAGGTTGGGCCGGAGGTCTGGCGCGAGGGGACCGGTGAATACGCCGTCCCACCGGGGGTGGGTGATGTTCAAGTATCGAAACTGGGCTCTTCTCCTATTTCGCCGCAGAGAGATACGCTACGTCCTCCTTCCCGATCACCTCGGCCGCATGTGAGGTATTTGCCGGAATGTCGAGACGGTCGCCGGGCTTCATGGTCCACTCTCCAGCATCCGTGATGAGCTTCATCTTCCCCGAAACGATGACAATGAAGTCGTCAAAAGGATGTTTGTGCCTCCCGTATTTCGTGCCGGGACGGTCGGAGTAGAGTTCCGACGCAAGCCCTTCGGTCTCGAGTTTGCGCTTCAGCTCTTCCAGCGTCGGCTTCTTCGGTTTGCCCCAGCGGATAACGTCCATCATGCGGCCCTACTCTCCTTTCCGGGAAAGACACTCGGTATAGTATGATTCATATTCGTTCACGATGATATGGACATCGAATTGTTCGACAGCCCGCCGGCGGCACGCGGCCCGGAAGAGCGCGTGTTTGGGTTCGTTGGTCAGCAGCTCAACGGCGTACCGCGCCATCCGATCGATATCACCGATTTCCGCAATATAACCCGTCTCACCATGCACCTGAAGCTCCGGGAGACCCCCCACGCTTGACGATACCACAGGAACTTCACAGGCCATCGCCTCGAGTGCTGAAAGGCCGAAGCTCTCCGACTGGCTTGGCATCAGCATAAGGTCGGAGGCGGAAAGTATGGGGACCAATTCCTGTTGCTTTCCCAGGAATCGGACATGGTCCTGAATCTGCAGCTCCCGGACCAGGAGCTCGCACCCGGAACGATCCGGGCCGTCCCCGACAAGGAGAAGCTTGGAAGGAACTTTCTTCCGGACCTCATGGAAAATCCGGATAACGTCCGGGACCCTCTTGACAAGGCGGAAATTCGAAACGTGCACGAGAACCCTTTCGCCTTTCGGGGCAAACCGGTCCCGGACCTCCTCGCAGGCGACCCGTTTGTACTTCTCCGTGTCGACGAAGTTGGGGATCACCCGGATGTCCTTGGCGATACCGTAGTTCGTCATGGTTTTCTCGCGGAGAAACCGTGACACCGCCGTGACACCGTCGCTCTTCTCGATGCTGAATTTCATCACCGGCAGATAGCTGGGCTCGAGCCCCACCAGCGTGATGTCCGTTCCATGAAGCGTGGTGATGAACTTGAGTTTTCCGTTCAGGACTTCGCGCGCGAGATACGCGCTGATAGCGTGAGGAATGGCGTAGTGCGCGTGGACAAAATCGAGTTTCTCAAACCGCGCCACCTCCACGATCTTGCTGGCGAGGGCGGGGGTGTACAAAGGAAACTCGAAGAGGGGGTAACTCGCCATTTCCACCTCATGATAGAACACGTTGCCGAGATAGCCGTCGAGGCGCATCGGCATGGCGTAACTGATGAAGTGAATCTGGTGTCCCTTGTCGGCGAGGGCCTTGCCAAGTTCTGTGGCGACAACGCCGCTGCCGCCGTATGTGGGATAGCACACGATTCCGATTTTCATGGCCTGAAGATAGGTAATGGGAGGGTAACGTGCAACATGTTTGAAAACCGGAAGGATTTGCTATATTGTTCAACCATGGAGGACGAATTCACGACCATCCGCCGAATCGTACGGACAGAAAGCAAAGTCCTGGGTTCACGGTTCATCGCCACGGCGGCGCCGGCAGAAAACAGGGCCATTGTGGACCGGCTGTTGGGTTCGGTTCGGAAGGAACTCTTCGATGCCACACATCATTGCTACGGCTACCGCCTCGGGCCTTCGGGGGACCGGTTCAGGGCGAACGATGGCGGGGAGCCGGCGGGCTCGGCCGGGAAGCCGATTCTCGCTGCCATCGAGCGTGCAGGGTTGACGGACGTTGTGGTGATCGTGACACGGTACTTCGGCGGGACGAAACTCGGTATCGGAGGGCTCGCCCGTGCATACGGCGGGGCCGCCGCCGGCGCGCTGGAACGGGCGGAACGGGTCACCCACTACGCCGTAGAGCTGATCCGGGTCTCATTCCCGCATGCTCAGGTGAGCAACGTCATGCACGTTCTGGAGAAGTACGGCGCGAGGATCACCGAGACGAATTATGATGAAGAAGTCCACCTTGCGCTCGAAATCCGGCGCTTGCGTTCGGCGGAACTGCGGGAGGCACTGGTCAATCGGACGAGCGGAAACCTCGAACTGCACCCGGGAGGATCAGAGACCGAAGGGGACCGCTGAAAAAAAGAAGCCGGACTTCGCCGGCCTCTCTCTGCAACAAAGAGTAGACTCCCACCTGCCTATTTCTTCCCCCCCCGTACGATCCCCATGGTATCGAGAGCGATGACAAGCTCTTCGTTCGTCGGAATCACCAGAACAGCGGTGCGGGATTCCGGCCGCGAGATGTTTTTCTCCTTTTCCCTGGATTCGTTCGCCGCGTCGTCGACGGAGATACCCAGGAATTCCAATCCTTCACATGAGGCTTTTCGCACTTCAGCGCTGTTTTCTCCAATCCCCCCCGTGAACACTACGGCGTCCACTCCGCTCAGTGCCGCTGCGTATGCGCCGATGTATTTTTTCACCCGATAGGTGAACACATCGAATGCATAGGTGGCTTTCCGGTCGCCGTTCTTCATTTCTGCGACGATCTCGCGCATATCACTGCTGATGCCTGAAATTCCCTGGAGCCCGCTGTGCTTGTTGAGCAGGGTGCCGGCCTCATTCATGCTGATGCCCTCTTTCCCCATGA
>DAIUKN010000471.1:0-3069 GCA_036848195.1 Bacteroidota bacterium | reverse complement strand
AATCCGAATCCAGAAGGTGTCTTTCTCCGCAAATCTGCAAATCCCCGCCTGACAGGAGCGGCCGATGAAGATCCACGACCCCCTCTACGAGTTGCCGACCCGTAGTGATGCAAACCTGCGGGTCGATCTACGATTCTACGAATCGTAGATCGACTCCCTGCGGGTGGATCGACCCGTAGGGTCGCTGGCGACGATCAGACCGTTCTCGTCGACTCGTTGAGTCACCGCCCCCGGTGGTTCGTTCGCGACTGCCAGGCGGTCACCCTGGACAGGCCGAGCGGGTAGGTGCAGTCTCTCTTTTCTCCGTCCAGATCCAGACTCCGGTACCCTCGCCTCTTCGTCAGTTATTTTTCGCCCCTTCCACAATCCAGGTTCTCATCCCGTTGATCTGATTCTGGTTCAGCGGATTGCCGGACGGCGGCATGATCCCACCGTTGCCCTGTATCCGGAGGACGAGCGTGCTCACGTCGGGCTTATCGATAACAACCACGCCGGGCGTCATGATCACGGTGTTCCCCCAATTGGTAAGCTTCAACGGGCTCGGATGTGAACCTTCTCCATGACAGGATTCGGAGTTGCACGCCTGATCGAACAAAGGCTGAACGTGGGTCTGGTAGCTCACATCGCGAGTGGGGAAGACGACGTTTGAAGGGCTGTCCCCGCCCAAGAGGTTGTTTTGATCTTTACAGCCGGGAAGGGATAGAAGGGCGAGGCCCAGGAGGAGGACCGTGGTCAATCGCATTCAGGCACCCTCTCCCGCGCTGTTTTGCTCAAGGGCGAGCGCGCCGTTCATATATGCCGTCACGAGGTACGAGTAGAACAACGTGAAGAGGACGCCGACGAAGAAAAAAATCACACCCACCGAGGCCAGAGATTGGATGCCAGCGGCAATGAGCGCAACAATGAGGGTACTCTGCCAGTGCATCTTGAATGTGGACACGATTGCGCCGATGTCAAGTCCGTCGGCGATTCTCTCGTTTCTCGCAAACCGGTACGAGATGATCGGCGTGGCGAGTGTCAGCAGGAGGCTGTACGGAATGACGATGAGCACCATGCCAAACGTATAGACAGCCGTGAAGACCCCGAAAAGGTCTGGTTGATCCGACATTTCGCCCAGGATGGCGAGAGCAATAATCGGGACGGTCAGGATGAATATGGGAAGGAGGTAAATCAGATAGAGCACGCAGAACTTGAATCCCACGACAAACTTGATGCCGATGTCGGTCCATTCCGGGAGGGGTTGCGGATCCCTTCTCATCACGCGTTGCGTGACCTGAACGAGATAGCCGGCCACAATAAACAGCCCTACCAGGGCAAAGGCGAGAAGAATGAAGATGGCCGCTACGATGAACTTGGTGACCCAGGAAGGGTCCTTGAACGGAAAACTGAAGGCTTTGCCGAGGTCTTTCATCTGCTCGTCTCCACTGTGAGTTCTCTTTACAAAGTACGGAAGGCGGGAGGGATATTCAAGAATAATGGAGTCGCTCTGCCGGGAGAGTCAATTCGTTGACTTTGCGGCGAAAACTGGATATATTGAAAAATAGGGGGCTGTAGCTCAGCTGGGAGAGCGCGTGAATGGCATTCACGAGGTCACCGGTTCGATCCCGGTCAGCTCCACACAACAGTGATGAATTCACCCTTCACGAGTGTCGATTTCTATACCCTCGATGAAATGAGGGGTTTGCATCCCGGATCCACCGGATCGGGGAGAGACGATCGGCCATAACTTCGGTTAAAGTAACAGAAGGTGAAGTTGAGCCCCAAACACTGAATTCCTAGCCCTTCTTTCTGAATTCTCCCCCATCGAGGGAACCATCCGGTTCCCTTTTGCGCTTTTTATGAGTGTGGCTGCAATATTCCGCCCTCTGATTCGTCTATTCTCATGTATGACAGTGGACACGCTGGAGAAGGAACCAAAAGAGACTGCCGGGGATGCGTCGCTGGAGAAAACCGTTCAGACCGAACGACCCAGGCTCTTCGATTTCATCCGGAGTAGAATTCGCGATGAGCGGGACGCCGAGGACATCCTCCAGGACGTCTTCTACCAGCTCGTGACGTCCTACAGCGTGACCGAGCCAATCGAGAACATAACGGCTTGGCTTTTCACCGTCGCCCGGAACAAGATCATCGACTGGTACAGAAAACGACGAAATGTCACATTCACGGATCAGCAGATCGAAGGCGAAGGGACGTTGAACCTCGAAGAGATTCTGTTCGACCCGCTGGATCGGCCGGACCGGGCATACTGGCGGTCAACGGTCTGGTCGGAACTTGCGGAGGCGCTCGACGATCTTCCGCGAGAGCAGCGCGAGGTGTTTGTGTGGCATGAGCTCGAAGGCCGGAGCTTCAAAGAAATGGCTGAGATGACCGGGGAGCCGATCAACACGCTCCTGTCCAGGAAAAGATATGCGGTGCTCGCGCTCCGGGAGCGCCTCCAGGAGTTGTACGACGAAATCGAAAATTGACAGAAAGGAAGGATCATTATGAAACGGTGGTGGGTCAGTAAGATTGTGGCAGGGATCGGTTTGTTTGTGGCGGCTACACTTCTTCTATCACTGGTGGTGCTGCTGCTGTGGAACGGTCTTGTTCCTGCCTTGTTTAATGGACCGGTCATATCATACGCCCAGGCGGTTGGCCTGTTGGTTCTCTCCCACATCCTGCTCCGTGGTTGGAGTCCATGGAGGCACCGAAACGGATGGCGGCATGACCGCTGGAAGAAACGATTCGAGGCGAAACTCGCGGCGATGACGCCGGAAGATCGGGAAAAATTCCGCGAGGAATGGCGGCGCCGCTGCGGATGGGATCCAGGGGCCACGGCGGAATCGAGGGGATCGTAGGGCAACGGGCGGAGAGAACGGTGATGAACAGAATTCTTGCACTTTCGGTAGCGGGGCCTTCTGCGTTGGAATCGGGCGACGGCAAAGGTCCCTTTGCCGGTGATCAGCACCTCCTGGACGCATATTCGTCAGCGGTTGTCAGGGTGGTTGAGCAGGTCTCTCCCAGCGTTGTAAGGATCGATGTCTCCCGGCATCTTGGCCGTCGTGGACGTTTTCGGAGGTCGGGTTCGAG
>DAIUKN010000470.1:0-3085 GCA_036848195.1 Bacteroidota bacterium | reverse complement strand
CGGGCCAATCATGCCGATTTGATTGACCGGAACAGCAACCGGCGACTTCTGGCCTCCGGTTGGACTACCGGCTCGACCGGGACGCCGATCAACGCACTCCGGACGATAGACTCGATCATCTTTGAGCATGCAACGATCTGGCGGCAACGGCGATGGGCTGGGACGGATGTGTACGACAGAAAAGCGGCAGTGTGGGGGACGATCTGGGACGACGTTATTATTCCGTCCGCGGCAAAGCACGCGCCGCCCTACTGGAGATACAACGCTGCGGACCGGCAGATGCTGTTCTCCTACTACCATATGACGGATGAGACCCTGGGGCTTTACATCGACGAGCTCGAGAAGTTCAAGCCAACGTTCATCGAAGGTTTTCCTTCGACGCTTCTTATTCTCGCGCAGCACCTGAAGAAGACCGGTCGAATTCTGCCGCTCCGCGCGGTTTTCACTTCTTCGGAGCCACTCTATGCTGTTCACCGCGAGGAGATCGAACGCCGGTTTGATACGAAAATCTTCGATCACTACGGGCAGGCCGAGAGGGTGGCCTATGCGACCGAGTGCGAGCATCATCGGGGACTTCACATCAACCCCGAATATGGGATAGTGGAAATTCTGAAGGACGGCGAACCGGTGACAGATGGAGAGACCGGAGAAATCATCGGGACGGGCCTGAATAACTCTGCAATGCCGCTCCTGCGCTACAAGACGGGGGATCTGGCGTCCCTGGGGACCGAACCTTGTGCGTGCGGAAGGAAGATGACGCTCCTCCAGGCAGTGGAAGGCCGCCTCGCCGATTCGATTATCACGAAGGATGGTATCATGATTCCAGGGAACGGGATCATGGGGGCCTTCCACGGAATCGATAATATCAGTTCCTCCCAGGTCGTTCAGGAAGACCTCGAAAACGTCACCATTCGGATTGTCAAAGAAGACCGGGCAAAAGATGTGAACCTGGCTCACCTGAGGAGGAATCTCGAATCATGCCTTGGCCGGCGCATACGGCTGGAGTTCCAGATGGTGGAATCATTGGATCTGGAAGGCTTGTCAAAGCATCCATGGGTCGTTTCAAAGGTCTCCCGGGACATTCTGAAATAGATGCCGATTTTGGCTTGTTTTGAAGGCTTGTACTACTTTGCTCACTCATAGGTCACGTGATTTGTGATCTGGTTCACGGTTTTTGGGTCCCCGTTAGTGTTGATTTGTAGAAAGCATCCACGAGCTGTTCATTCCTGTCAACACTCAGTAGCGAGGAATCGTGAGCCTTTCTCAAATCGGTGTAGCGGGTGGCCCGGCAGTTCAGGAACATGAACTTGATCTTGGGAATATGATTTCTTTCGGAGATATGGGGTCGATTCAAGAAAACTCCGGCCCGGAAATGTCCTTTCAGGAGTTCAGCAATATCACTCCTCTGAAAAAGGTTTCCCATCGAAAGCAGCCATTGTACAAATATCTGCTCGCGACACTGGATTGGCTTGTCGTCAGCGCGGCTCTTCTCATCTCGCTCCACGTGAAGCCGGTCCTGGGAATCGACTGGACCTGGAGTGAGATCGTACTCTGGGGGCTGGAACTCGTTTTTGTCGCCGGGTTTGGGGCCGGGTCGATCCTCATTATTCAATCAAACAGACTGTACAAGATCAATGTCGCACTTTCGATCGGCGCACAGGTCTGGCGTGTAGCCAAAGCAATGTTCTTTTCAGCCATGGTCCTGCTCGCCATCGGGCTGACTCTCTCCGCCGTGGGGATCGAAGAGGTCAACCTCTTTGTCCCCGCCTACTTCTTTGTCACGGGCTTTATCCTCCTCTCCGCCGCGCGGGTTGGGCTGTTCCGGGGTTTATTTCTCTTCCTTGCGCGACATAACTACTTCTCCCGGTCGATACTGGTCCTCGGTGTGGGACCGACGGCGAAGAAGCTCGTTGACAGCCTGGGGACCAGAAATGCCTGGGGATTCCGTATCGCGGGGTTTCTCGACAACGAAGTTCCGGTGGGGACCGAGGTTCAAAGCGGGATCCGCGTGCTGGGCAATCTGTCTGAGGTGACCAGGGTTGTGGAGGAATTGGATGTGGACGAAGTCGTGGTCTGCCTCGAACACGGGTCCATCACGTTTCTTCTTGACCTCCTCAACCACTGCGCCGGGACGCGAGCGCTGGTCCGGGTCGCTTCCTCGGCGTATAATGTGATCCCGGCGAAAATGTTTCAGGAGAGCTACGGCGATGTGCCGGTGGTCGGCGTGAAGAATTTTACTTCCACATCCTATGCAGGCCTTCCGTTCATGAAACGGGCTGTGGACATTGCCGCATCACTGTTCGCCATCGTACTCCATTCACCCCTCATGGCAGCCATCGCGATCGCCATCAAGCTTACGTCGCGCGGCCCGGTCCTCTACAAGCAAATCCGGATCGGCAAGGATGGCAAGCCGTTTGAGTTCTACAAGTTCCGCTCCATGTATGTCGGCGCGGACAAAGACCGAAGCCGGGAGACAAAGTACGCCAGCCTGATCAAGGGAACCTACGGCTATGGCCATTCGTCCAATCCGACGAAGATTGTCGACGATTCAAAGATCACGAGCATAGGAAAGTTCATCCGGAAAACCAGTCTGGATGAATTCCCGCAACTCTTCAATGTTCTCAAAGGAGACATGAGTCTTGTGGGTCCCCGACCGTGTCTCCCGTATGAATGGAAACACTACGACGAGTGGCACAAGAACCGACTCAGTGTTACACCGGGTTGTACGGGGATGTGGCAAGTGTTGGGAAGGAGCGAAGTTGGCTTCCAGGACATGGTAATACTCGACCTGTTCTACAGCCAGAACATTTCCTTCCATCTCGACATGTGGCTGATCCTCAAGACCATCCCTGTTATGGTCTTCGGCCGCGGAGGAAAATAAAGGGGAACAGCCAGAGATCCATGTTCTGAGGCGGGGCGCTTCCTCGGCGTTCACGGCCTTTCCTGTACAATTCCGGAATTATTCCGTATATTGGGAACCTATGTCGGCCTTGTCGTCATGAGTATCCCTCTCATCCTGCTGATCGTCCTCGCCTTCTCCTGCGTCGTTACGCTTGGAGTTACACCCCTGGTCATTCGGTTTGCA
>DAIUKN010000469.1:0-3091 GCA_036848195.1 Bacteroidota bacterium | reverse complement strand
TCATCCCAAACTGGCCAACCCGGCGTTCCGGAAGAAGCTTTCCTATGTCGCCATCAACAAACCCTCCCTGTCGGACATCTATGCGGCGGAACAGGCGGAGTTCCTCGAGACCTTTGCACGCGTCGGGATTCCGGAGTACCTCCCGCACGCGTTCTTTGTCGAGGGAGGCACGCTGGGTGTCGAGAATGCGCTGAAGGCGGCGTTTGACTGGAAGATCCGGAAGAACTTTGCGCGCGGCTACACGGAAGAGCGTGGACGGCGGATCATCCACTTCCGCCAGTGCTTCCACGGCCGGAGCGGCTACACGCTTTCCCTGACAAACACCGACCCGGTCAAGACGGCCCTCTTCCCGAAGTTCGATTGGCCCCGGGTACTCAACCCCGCCATTCGATTCCCTCTCAACGAAGAGAACCTTGCAAGGGTTTTCCGCGATGAAGAAATCAGCATCGGCCAGATCAAAGACGCATTCCAGGCCAACAAGGACGATATCGCCGCGATTATCATCGAGGCGATCCAGGGCGAAGGAGGGGATAATCATTTCCGGCCCGAGTTCCTCCGGGCGCTCCGGCAGCTGGCCGACGAGAATGAGGCGATGCTGATTTTCGACGAGGTTCAGACGGGAATTGGGATGACCGGGAAGATGTGGGCGCATCAGCACTTCGTCGTGCCCGACATGATCGCGTTCGGAAAGAAGATGCAGGTGTGCGGATTTCTGTGCGGCAGAAGGATCGATGAGGTCAAAGAAAACGTCTTTGCAGTCTCCAGCCGCGTGAACTCCACATGGGGCGGCAATCTGGTGGATATGGTCCGTGCGCAGAAGTACCTCGAGGTCATCGAAGAAGAAAACCTTGTGGAGAATGCGCGGGTTGTCGGTGATCACCTCCTGGCACAGTTGAATGGACTGGCCGGGGAATTCCCTGAGGTGATCTCGAACGCCCGGGGAAGGGGACTCTTCGCGGCGTTTGACGTTGTAACGCCGGACGCCCGGACGGATATCAGGATGAAGTGCCTTCTGAAGGGTCTGATCATACTCCCCAGCGGCGAACGTTCCATCCGTTTCCGCCCGCCGTTGAATGTCACCCGACAAGAGATCGACCTGGGCATCTCCATCATCCGCCAATCGATCAAGGAGCGGAAGAAATAGCGGAGAGGGAAGGACGAAACAGCGAACCCCGGGTGCCGAGCCCGGGGTTTTCTGCTTTCTCGGGGACGGGAGTGCCTCTCCCGCCCTGATCTTGGCGCCTATGCGCCCCCCTCGGTCATGCTGATCCATTTCGTCATCAGCCGCCGGTCATGTTCCTGGAATCCCGCTCTTCTGTAGAACTCCCGTGCCCGCCCGTTTGCGGATTCAACCTCCAACCGGAGCGCACCGATTCCTTCCGACCGGCAGAGGTTTTCGACAATCGTGAGGCACCTTCCACCCAGTCCCTCTCCCCGGAAGTCTTCACGAATGTAGAGTTCGTCCAGGAGGGCGAAGCGGCCGCGGAATTCCAGACTAAAGCCGAAGGTCATGATACAGTACCCTGCCGGTCTGCCGTCTGCGAGGACTATGTGGGCCAGTCCGAGCTCCCGGTTCCGGATCAGCTCCGTCAGGCCATCCTCTGCATGCCGGGGGTCGTACGCGATGCGTTCACCCGAATAGAATTCCTCCATCTGCGTGAGGATGGCGGGGATGTCGGAAAGGAGCGCTTGTCGGATCAGTATGTTCATGCCGTTCGGGTGGACAGGGGTGTGCCGGTCTTTTCCCTGGCCGACGCGAAGATGGTATCAGCCGTCGACGCCTGGAAGCGATGTCGCGCCAGAGTACTGAAAAAGATGTGGCCGACAAGTCGATGGCCGGCCGGTGCGACGAGTGAGACATACGGAAGGACATGCATCCGGAGTGCGTCCACCAAATCAGCCTCGTTCGGCTGGCCAAACGCCTGTTCATTGACCTTCCGAACGCTTGCGAAGTCTGCGAGGCGCTCGGGTCGCACGACAATCATGGTGTGAGTTCGCTGTTGGCGGCAATCGTTGATGGAAGCATGTGTGCTGAATCCGGATCCGGTTTGACGTTGAAGGCATCGATTCGCCATGCTGCCTGACAGATCTCCCTGTCAGCTTCTTCTCCGGTATATGCCATATGCGGTTCCGGCAATCAGGCGTCCTCCCGAATCCCTCGTCAACGCATAGACGGGCTGGCGATCCATTCCGACATAGTAGGCCGTCCATGTGTTGCCGTTGTCGGTGGACCTATAGACACCGTTGTTTGTTCCAGCGTACGCTGTCGACGGGGAGATCAGCAGCAGAGTCAGGATCTGCGGTGTTCCCGGCCTGCCGGGGCATAGCTCCCAGTGATCGCCATCGTCGGATGAACGGTAGACAGACTCTCCGGCTGCAAGCATCATCCGTCCGGGCGCGTCACGGCTCATGGCCCGAACCAGCAGGCCCGAGGGGAGTTCCGTTATCCGTGACCAGGGCGATGTGCCGCGGGGCAGCCTGAACACCCCGTTGTTCGACGTCCCGGCGAAGAGGTCTCCCTTGCCATTGAAGAGAAGAACCTGGACACTGGCGGCTCCAATTCCGTTGTTCATGGGTTCCCATGTCGCACTCCGGTCGCCCGATTTGTAGATGCCGTTGCCGTTCGTCCCGCAGAAGAGATTGCCGGAAGTGTCGATGACGATTGAAAGAACTCCGAATGCCTCCAGGCCTGCTCCTGCCGGCATCCAGCGCGGGTCCCGGCTTGTATATCGCAGGAGCGACTCAATTGACCGGACGCCTGCGAAGATGGAACCATCGGTGTCGGCGCAGAGGGCTCTGATTCCCCAGATTGTCTGGCTGTTGCCGGAGATCCAGATCCAGACATTCCCGCCATCGGTCGACCGGTAAACGCCGATGTCTGTGCCTGCGAGGATTTCCACGGACTGGTACGGTGCGAAGCAGTTTACGCCAGTCGCCCCCGGGGGTCCCATGACGGGGTCCCAGAGCGTATCGGCGGGTGTTTCCACCGAGGGTGGGAGGGAGGGGAGACCATAATCGCTCTGCCGGCACGCCGTGAGGGAAACACTGCACATCCCGAGAAGGATGGTGAAAACCATCCTGAGGTGTCTCG
>DAIUKN010000468.1:0-3102 GCA_036848195.1 Bacteroidota bacterium | reverse complement strand
GTCTGGGGAACTCGCTAACACGGAGCAATGGGAGTCCTGCCTGCCCTGCGCGAGTGGCATCGAGGCCGAAGCCCTTCGAGATCCATCACAGCTTCGACCCTGAGTGAGATCGAACGGTGGAAGGGGCGGGTGCGCTTTTCGCCCCTCTGCGCGCCCCTCCCCCAGCCTGATTGTAGCAACTCTGCCGACATTCATACTGGCCTTTCCTTAGTATGGGTATGGCCATCCCGTCGAGCTCCGACACCATCACGGGATTCGACTGGCATGTGTCGGGGAGCGGGGCCAAGCACAAGTCGATGGTCTTGTTGCCATGTCAGAACTACGGCGCGCTCGCGCTGATGGATCTCGTTCTTATAGGGACAGTCAACATAGACGTCAAAATCGCTTTGTACAATAGGGTGTATTTGACTATGGAAAAGGGGGGAGGTACATTCATTTCTGAAATAGTGAGTTCGAAGGGTCTGATTCCTAGGAGAAACGGCTAGCGCGATTCACTCTTTTGATCAAGCCTTGCCGCTCCTGGAATCCACGCTTAGCTGAGGGGTGGGATTCTATTCCCGCTAACAGAGCGGGTATCGACTTCGTCTCGCTAAACCAGCCCGGAACGGAATTCCCCGCCGGCCATACTGGGCGATGCTGTTGAGAGTATTGATCCAGCGGGCAAGTCCGTCGTGGCACAATCAAGTGCATCCAAGAGGAACTGATGGAGAGCAGTGATAATTCTCGAATGATGAAATTCCGGTCGTCAATTATCGCACTCTTTTTGTGTGGGTCTCTCCTGGCGGGGGAGCGGTCACCCCAACGCGGCCTTCCCGTCGGGTATCCGAGCCGCGCAGCTGATCTTGATGTTCTCCCCGGATTCGTGCATCCTCCGCCGGGATACGGCGAGGTGCCTTTCTACTGGTGGATGGGTGACACGCTCACCAAAGAACGGATGCTCTGGCAGATGGATCAGCTGGTAGGAAGAGGCATTACAGGTCTTCAAGTCAACTATGCGCACAGCGACTCTGGCGGCTACTCATACGGTCTCACACTTCCAAGTCAGCCGAAACTTTTCAGCAGCCAATGGTGGGAACTGTTCGGGTGGTTCCTGGGCGAGGCAAAGAAGCGAGGGATTTCGGTCAGCCTGAGTGATTATACGCTTGGAAGGGCGGGGCAGGGGTGGTATGTGGATGAGATTCTGAAAGAAGATTCGACTCTCCGTGGGACAAAACTGTTCTCTGTACAGTACGACCGGGATGGCGGCTCTCAATTTCGCGCTGACGTCCCGCAACAGCTGCTCGTAGCCAGAGCGTATAGACTCGAGAACGGTGCCGCCGTCGCCCGGTCCGGAGTGGACCTAGGATCCCTTGTCCAACGGGAGCAGATTGCGTGGAAAGTCCCGTCAGGCAAGTGGAGGATTCTCTTTGTATGCCGGTCGACAGTCCCGGCATCCATCGACCCGATGAATCCGTTGACAGGGAAGAGGTACGTTGAGAAGTTCTTCCAGCGGTTCGAGGATCACTGTCCGGGAGAAGCCGGGAAGGGACTCAACTTCTTTTTCTCTGACGAGCTCGACTTCGGGATTCGCGGGTTCCTGTGGAACGACTTCTTTGCCCGCGAATTCAAACGGCGAAAACAGTATGACATTGTTCCGGAATTGCCGGCGCTCTTTATTGACATCGGGCCTCGCACGCCCAAGGTCCGGATGGATTACAACGATGTCATGGTGAGACTCAGCGAAGAACATTTCTTTAAGCCGCTGTATGATTGGCACGCGAAGCGGGGCATGCTGTTCGGATGCGACCATGGAGGCCGGGGGACTGATGTTATCGAGTTCGGCGATTATTTCCGCACCCAGCGATGGATGTCGGGCCCCGGCTGTGACCAGCCGGAACTGTCCCGAAACGTCGTGAAGAACAAAGTTGCCAGTTCCATTGCGCATCTCTACGAGCGGCCCCGGACGTGGCTGGAAGGATATCACAGCAGCAACTGGGGGACGAGCAGCGCTCAGGTTGCCGATGCGACGTTCGCCAACTTCGCGATGGGCCAGAACCTTCTGAGTCTTCACGGGCTGTACTACAGCACTCATGGAAGCTGGTGGGAATGGGCTCCGCCCGACAATCATTTCCGGCAACCGTACTGGGCGGACATGGCAACGCTTCTGAAATGCACCGAACGCCTCAGCTATCTGCTCAGCCAGGGTCACCACCGATGCGACGTAGCCATTGTCTATCCAGTCGCCCCCATGGAGGCGGGAATGCGAGGAGAGGAATCGGTTCGAACAGCGTTCAGTACCGGTACCGAACTCTACGCGGCAGGGATCGATTTTGACTTCATGGATTTCGAATCCCTCTCTCGCGCGCGTGTCACCGACAGTGAGCTGCAGGTAAGCGGCGAGAGGTACCGTGTGCTCATCCTGCCGGCGATGTCGGCGGTGCGATACTCTACGATGCAGAAGGTGCTGGAATTCATTCGCGCCGGCGGAATCGTTCTGGCAGTCGGTTCGTTGCCCGAAGCGAGTGATCGCATCGGGAGGAACGACGTCAGGCTGGAATCCATGGTCAAGGAGGTGTTCAACGTCGCTTCAACAGAGACCGCTGACTCCTCCCGAACGGATCCTCCTGGCCGGGAGGCCCCTCGGCGCGGGGTATTTGTGAGGAACCCAGCCCAGACCGTCGCGGAAGTGAACAGGGCAGTCCTGCGGGACTTTGAAATGATGCCGGACACCCATCCTGCAGCAAATGTTCTCCATCGAAGAGTCGGGCCGAGAGACATCTACTACGTCTATGGCGTGTCGAAGGGGACTGACTGCTTCTTCCGCTCCAGTGGAAGGGTTGAGCTCTGGAATCCCTGGGACGGCACCACAAAGGTCCTGCCGGTTATTTCGGCAGATCAAAAGGGCACCCATCTTCGGATGCCGCTGACCGAACATGAGCCACAGATCATTGTGTTTGGTCCAGGGGAGCCTGAGCGAGAGAGCCGGGTTCAGGGAGGGGCCGCGGAGCAGGACTCACTCCTCCTGGACGGGGAATGGGAATTCGAGCTGCGTCCGACTCTCGACAATCGATGGGGCGATTACCGGTTGCCTTCCTTCGACGGTTGTCTCGCGGCCGAGGCTTC
>DAIUKN010000467.1:0-3102 GCA_036848195.1 Bacteroidota bacterium | reverse complement strand
GATGAAGTGGGTCAGCGGCTATCCCGACAACTACAAGCGCGGCTTGCCGTACATCGCCGGCTTGCTGATCCTTAACGATGAACTTACCGGTATTCCATTCACAGTAATGGACTGCACCTGGATCACCGCGATGCGCACCGGCGCGGCGACCGCAGTCGCGGCAAGGTACCTTGCGCGCCCGGAGTCCGAATCGATTGGCATACTCGGTTGTGGCGTGCAAGGGTATAGCAACTTCGAGGCACTGAACGTCTTGTTCAAGATCAAGCGCGTCGTCGCGTACGACGTGCTCCCCGCACAGGTAAATCGCTTTGCTGATGAAGTGGAGAAGCGATTCGGTGTGCCGGTTTTCAAAGCAGAGCAGCCGCGCGATGCGGTGGACGGACCTGATATCGTCGTGACCTCGGGACCGATTCTGCACAAGCCGCACGCGACGATCAAAGCCGGCTGGCTGAAGGAAGGTGCGTTCGCGTCGCTCGTCGATTTCGATTCGTACTGGGATGGGCCAGCGATGAAGGAGACGAGCAAATTCTGCACGGACGACGTGCCGCAGTTGGAATCCTACCGCTCGATCGGGTATTTTCAGGACATCCCGCCAATTTACGCGAGCGTCGGCGAGTTGGTCACCGGCAAAAAGCGCGGGCGCGAAGACGCGAGCGAACGAACGATGACGTGCAACCTCGGTCTCGCGCTGGACGACATGGCAACCGCGCCTATCGTCTACAAGCGCGCGGTGGAACGCGGTGTGGGGACGTGGCTGAAGTTATGATATGGAGCAGGTTGCTGTCGTGGTGCCGGGTGATTCACGGAAGAAACCCGATACGGCAATGCACGCAAATGCAGGATCAGACAACCATCCTTAGGCAAACAGTTTTTGCGCATTCAGCCCCAGAACCTTACGCTTGTCTTCATCTGTGATCCTCGCAAAGAGGACCCGCCCGATTTGTTGGTCGGGTGACATGAATGGCATATCAGTGCCGAAGAGTACCCTTTCGGCTCCCGCCATTGCGACCAAACGTTCAATCAAGCCATACCAGGCGAATGAGCTGCAGGTCTCCAGCCAGATGTTGTCGTGCTTCCTCACGGCCTCCGAGTAAATCTCTTCCTCGATTATCCCCGAATGCCCCAGCAGGATCTTGATCAGTGGGAACTCTTCTGCAATCTTCATGATCGGCACTACTTGCTTTTTCCCAAATGTGTGCACGAGTATCACAGCTCCAGTCCCGTTCGCATACTCGTACAGGGGGAAGTAGCGCTTGTCGTCGAATGGAAGATCGTTTCCGTCGTCATGAATCTTGAACCGCAGAATCTTCTCGGTTTCGGCAAGGGTAATGGTACTGTCTGCCTCTTCAGGATAGTTCGGTTTGAACACGACATACGGAAAGAACGTATCCGGGTGTTTGGCATGGAAGGCAAGGGCGTCGTTGTTCCCCGAGGCAGCGTCTCCGCGGAGAGCTACAATGCTGGAGCCGTACATTCGCCGGATGCCGATCCGTCCGGCGCTTGCGATCAAGTCGCCCGGTTCGGACCGCGGGATAAGGAAATTATAAAATCTGCCGATATGCATGTGGGCGTCAATGACGACCTCCCCTTCCAGGGGCGACCCTGTTAACCCCTTCTGCTGTAGCTTTCCCGGCTCGATCATACCCGATCCCTCCGTATCCCGGCGATGATCCCGCGTAAAGTCCCCCCTGCTACCATCATTCGCTCTTCGTCCTTAAGATTGGCGTACGTTACGATTGTCACTGCCGCTCCCGGTTCGTAGAGGGGGTAATTGGTTCCGAACAGTACTTGCCGCAATACACCGCGTTCCGCAAAGTAGCCCAGCCCGTCGTGAATGGAGAACCAGGAAAGGTCCACGAACAGGTTCCGGTATTTCTCCCACAGCGGCAGAAGAAACCGGAGCTGTCGATAGTTAAGGCCCGTAACGATCAGAGGCAGAGAGACATGCTCTCCGCACAATCGCTCGATCTCCTCCCAGGTGAATTGTCCGAAAGGAAGCAGAAGTGGCACGCGGCAGTCCTCGAGAGCGGAGAGCAGAGGTCCGACAGACCACCTTGAGAGCGAGTAGTTATGAGTGTGGGGATAGGCGATTGCGGCGACGATACGCTTTGAGAGCATTTCACGGAGAAACACCTCCGGGGCCGGAATCTCGCCGCTTGACGGCGGAAGGATGGCCCAGCAACCATGAAGAGCCCGGTTGCCTGGAAGCAGCCGGGAGATTTCTTGGTTCCCGGCGACCGGGTCGTAGTCCCGGCTCAGGGCGTGAGTCACAAGAGCGTCAGAGATGCCGCAGGTATTCATGTCTGCGAGCAAATCCTCGAGTGACCAGGGTTCGCCCTCCCTGCGGTCTGCTCGCTTTCCGATCATGCAATTGCAGTCAAAGAACGAGAGCTGCACGGCTACAGTGCTCCACTATGTGTGCGTTGAGGTCTGTCCGGTTCTCCTCCCCTTCAGGAATACCAGGGAACCAAAGAGAAGGAATCCGCCCCCGGTCAGAAGATTGACCATGAGGCTGAATGTCCCGCCGGAAGAAACCAGGATCAGAAGGCCCGTGAGGCTCATCAGGCATCCAAAGAGCAACGTCGTGACCCCCATTACCTTAAGATCGGATCCGGTAGCGACAATTGAAGGAAGGTCTGAAGAGGCAACGACGGGCGTTGCGAGATCGTTGAAGTATGCCTCCACGCGAGTCTTTTCCTGCTCCGTCAGTGACTTCCGTCGGGAACCGAGGAACATCGCGGCAAGCGTGATCACGATATTGAGGAAAAGTGCAGCGGCATCCCACCCCTGCTTGAGCCAATACTGCAATTCAGGTCTGGCCTGCATTTCATCCCCGTACGAACTGACCAGCGACAGATTGATGATGACGAGCAGAATGCCCGAGACAGCCCCGGCAATCAGCCCCGTGAGGGCACCCCGGGCCGTGATCCGTCTCCAGAAGAACCCGGCGAGGATCGGCAACGCAGTGGCCGGAAGCAGTGCCCCAAACGCCTTGAACATAATGTCAAAGAGGTTGAAGCCTTTCAGGACGGAAATCAGAATGGCGACGGCAATAATGAGACCGCCGATCAGCAATGTTGCCACCCGGCCCACCCTGACCAG
>DAIUKN010000466.1:0-3104 GCA_036848195.1 Bacteroidota bacterium | reverse complement strand
GCAGCGGAAAAGGCCGGCTTCGAACTCCGCGATGTGGAGAGCCTGCGCGAGCATTACGCGATAACGCTCCGGCACTGGGTTCGACGGTTGGAAGCACACCATGAAGAAGCCGTCCGGGCAACGGACGAGGCAACCTACCGCACGTGGAGGATGTTCATGTCCGGCTCGGCGTACCAATTCTGGAAGGGAGCCAACAACATCTACCAGTCATTACTCTCAAAGCAGGACCGCGGAAAGAGCCACCTTCCGCTTACACGTTCGGACTGGTACAGGGGGGGGTGAGGGTCTCGGGAAAAGAACGAGCAGGGGACACTGACTGATTTCTAGCGCTCACAACGTTTTTCTGTTGCCGTTTCCTTTCTCCCACTACGTAAACCTTCTGGGCAATCTGGAAACTGGTCCTTTTCGCAGGTACCGTGAAGCATGGGCAGCCTCAGCATCATCATACCGGCATTTGAGGAGGAGAAGAAGATCGCGGCCGACGTGCAGGCTGCTGCGGAGTTCCTGGTTTCCCGGGAGATCGCAGGAGAGGTCATTGTGGCCGACGACGGAAGCTCCGACGACACGGCACGTCGGGCCGAAACGGCGCCTATTTCACCCGCCGTGCCCCGCATGGTGATCAGAAGCGATACCCATCGCGGAAAAGGATCTGCCATCCGGAGCGGTGTCCTCGCCTCAAACGGGGACACTGTGATGTTCGCCGACAGCGGGTTAACCATTCCTTACGAGAACGCTCTCAGGGGACTGCGCATGCTGCAAGAAGGAACAGCCGAAGTGGCGCACGGATCCCGGGAACTCCCATCGAGTGTCATTCATAAGGACCGGGACTGGGACCGGAAGCTCATCTCCAGGGGATTCCGCACGGCGATGGCGATCTGGATGCAGATTCCTCGCTCCCTCACGGACACGCAATGCGGTTTCAAACTCTATCGTGGAGATATCGCGAGGCAACTCTACGCCGAGTGCAGGACGGACGGCTTCATGTTCGACATCGAGATCATTCTCCTGGCGCTCCGTCATGGCTACAGGATCGCCGAGTTTCCCGTGGAGTGGACGTGCGACAGGGACAGCCGCCTCGGTATCCGGCGGAATTCGAAGGAGATATTCCACGAGCTCGTGCTGATCAGACGGAACCTGCACCCCGGCCGACCCTGAGGACGGAACCTGGACTGCCTTCGACGATGATTGCCCAGAGGCGGGGATCGCTCAAAGCGTACTCCGTTATCTGTTCTGTTGACATGACCATGCAGGCAGTGGAAAGCGCGTCGCTCTTCGTTGCCGAATCCGCCAGAACCCAGGCCGCCCGGCGGCCTGCAACGGGCAGGCATGAACGGGGATCGATGATGTGCCTCCCCTTCTTGATGCCCGATCCCCCCAATCCTTCCTCTTTCAGAAAGAGGGTGTCGAGGACCACCATCGGCTCGTCCGGGTTGCTCAGCGTTACAGGCCATCCCTTATTCAGCGGACCATTCCCGAACGCATAGGCGGAGCTTGTGCCTCCATGCACCAGAGCTGATACAACCCCCCATTCCTTCAGCAACTCCACCGCACGATCCACCGCATACCCCTTCCCGATCGCTCCGAGATCGAGAAGCGGGACAAATTCGTGAACACGAACACTCATGGTCGTGTCGTCAAGATCCAGACAACCCATCCCGCTCCGTTCCCTTGCACGTTCAATCTCTTCAGCGGAGGGATGCAGCAGCGACTTGTCTGGAGCAACCCAGCAATTCATCAGCGCTCCGAGAGTTACGTCGAACGCTCCCCCCGTTTCTTCCCAATACATCCGGCTGAGACGGAGACACTGGAATGTGTCAAGACCAACCCGTACGCTCCCGTTCGGGGGAAGATTGTTGATCCGCGCAATGTCGCTGTTTGGGGAATATCTGCTCAGGTCCTGCTCGAGCCTGTCGATCTCCTCAAACGCAGCGAGTGCAGCTCCCGCCGCGAACGCGGGATCCTCCTCCGCAATCATGATCTCGAACAGTGTGGCCATCGCACGGTGCTGATACCGGAGGAAGCCCTCTTTCTCTTCAATCATTCTGTTGTCTCCTCCGGCTCATGTCGCGCAGGGCCAGCGTGACGTATCCGCGGACCTCTTTCCCGGGGCGCAGGAACATCGGCCTGTCGAAAAGCGACACATAGAGGGACCTCTCGCCAGGCGGGGGCTTCTCATACAATCTGGCCAGCAGGGCGGGTTCAACCTCAGGCGACACGAGGATGATACCGGTCGGGACAAAATCCTCTCGCACCTCATTCCACCACCCCACGTTCGGCAACGTTCGCAAATACCAGGGAAGGGGCCAGTAGTCGTCTCCCGGGAAGACAACCTGCACCGCTGCGCCCGCCGGTACATTCCGCGCAATCCCGGACACTGCATCCCCCACAAGCTTCACATCCCCGGTCGGATGGGAATAAACGTACGGGTTAACCGGATCGTCGTAGTATTTGAAGTTTGCCAGGTATGCCTCCCATCCGAGATACCCCACCATCAACGTCACGACAATGATCCCCAAAGCCGACAGCCGGCCTGGCAACATTTTGAGAAACCCGACCACTCCAAATCCTGCCATAAGAATAAGCGGTTGGAGAGCTCCGAGAACCAACCATGGTGTTTTGTAAGGAATTGCGGAGGAGACACAAAGCATCAGGAGTGCGTATAGTCCCAGGAACAACCTCAACTCCCCTCCGTCCTCCAGGGGACCCGCTTTCTCCCTGAACGCATTCCAGATTCCGAAGAAGCCGAACACGACGATTCCCGCCTCGGTCCAGACCGGCCCGTGATCGCCTCTGGAAAAGGTGAGGATCTGGAGGAAATAGTACCACGGATGACCGTGCCGGGCGTTCTCTCCGGCCCGCGTGAAGTATGTCTCATAGGTCAGAACAGAGTCCAGGGCCCCCTGCCAGTGAGTGAAAAAGGAACTGTAAAACAGGAGAGAGACAACGAGCCAGCAGAACATCGCTGTCCAGATATTGCGGGCACTCACGGTAAGGGGCTTGCGACCGTGGCGACCTCGCAGCATCAAAACGCCGACGAAAGCGATCCCCATCGCCCCGCACGAGATCAGCCAGCCCCCTATGAACCAATCAGCCTTCATATCGAT
>DAIUKN010000465.1:0-3106 GCA_036848195.1 Bacteroidota bacterium | reverse complement strand
CCCAAGTTTCCCCGGCCAGTTGTCTTTTCTTGCCTCCTTCGTCACCACCACCGGACGGGAACGCGGGAGGCCCGCGACATGGTTGAAGAGACCCTCAGGCGGATGGCGGCTGGAGGCATCTACGACCATATCGGTGGCGGTTTCCACCGATATGCTGTTGATCGGGAGTGGCGCGTTCCGCATTTCGAGAAGATGCTCTACGATCAAGCCCAGCTGATAACAGCGTACTCCGAACTCCATCAATTGACACACGATACCGCCTGGGGGGTTGTCGTCAGGGAGACGGCAAGCTATGTCCTCGGCACGATGACCCATCCCGAGGGAGGATTCTTTTCGGCTGAGGACGCAGATAGCCCGCAACCGGATAATCCTGAGGAGAGTGGTGAAGGAGCATTCTATCTCTGGACTCGAAAGGAGATCGCCGGGATTCTCGGCAACGACGCGGAGCTCTTCTGCCGTGCGTATGGTGTCGAAGAGAACGGGAATGCTCAATTCGATCCGCAGCAGGAGTTCACCGGAAGAAATATCCTCTATCTGGCGAACTCCCCGGAAGAGGCGGCCCAGGAGTTCGGAATACGTGACAACGAGGTCGGAGCGATCCTCACCCGGTCGCGGCGACGGCTGTATGAAGTGAGGCAGAAACGCCCCCGGCCTCAACTCGACGACAAGATCCTCACGTCCTGGAACGGCTTGATGGTGGCAGGGCTGGCAAAGGCGTCGCAATCTTGCGGTGAACCCCGATATGCGGAGGCGGCGGAAAGGGCGGCGACGTTTGTCCTGTCACGCCTTACCGATCGGACCTCCGGCCGGCTCCTGCGCCGGTATCGCGATGGCGAAGCCAGATTCGAAGCGCACCTCGAAGATTATGCCTTCTTCGTCCAGGGCCTGCTCGACCTGTATGAAGCGACGGGGAAGACCGCATGGCTCCGGGAAGCGCACCGGCTCACCATGATCCAGATCGGTCTCTTCAAGGACGGAGTTCATGGCGGATTCTTTGACACGACCGGAGATGATCCCACGCTGCTCGTGAGGATCCGTGAACAATACGACGGGGCCGAGCCGGCCGGGAATTCCGTTGCGGCCCTCAATCTTCTCCGACTTGCGGAAATGACCGATAACGAGGAATGGAGGGGGGAGGCAGAACGGATCTTTGATTCGGTGGCCCAAACCCTGGAACAGCGCCCGATGGTGATGCCGCAGATGGTGGCGGCTCTCGACTTTTCGCTGTCAAAGCCGCTCCAGATAGTTCTCGCCTCCAGACCGGGCGATCCGGATGGGGAGAGACTGGCCAGGCAGGTTTTCGACAGATTCCTGCCGAACAAAGTTGTTCTTCATATTGATGGCGGTGAGGTTCAGAAGGATCTGGCGGAGCTGCTCCCGTTCGTTGAAAATCTGACGATGCTGGAGGGAAGGCCGACCGCTTACGTCTGTCGTGATTATGTCTGTTCTTTGCCGGCGACCGACCCGCAGGTCCTGGCCGGACAGCTCTCGGGCTAGAAGTGGTGCGGGGGTGGAGGGCTTGATCAGGCGTCCATGCGATCAGGATGTTGGACGGCGGGTGCCGGATGCCTCAGACTGATGATGATCCCTCCCGCGCCGATCAGAATCATGATGACAGCCTGTACCATCGTCTTGTATGCCACAGTTTCTCCCCCCAAAGCAGAGACGAAGAAGAACCACCCGCCGAGCGCAAGAAGGAGGAGGTAGATGCCGATCATGATTCGTCGCGCGTGCATGTTGGCGGCGGGGGTGTCGGCGGAGAAGAAGCGGTTGTAGAGCAGAAGGCCCAGCATGGCGAGAACGCCGAGCCCGGCGAAGAGGAGCCAGAATGTTCTGAACTCTCCCGCCGCTGCCGGGTTTCCAGCGAATGGCTTGAGCATCGATTCGTACATTGCCCCGCCAAGATTAGACCCGATCAGACTCCCGATCACACCATACAGGAACGCATATCCCATATACACCGCCTTCCTGTCCGCGGGGGCTACGAGTCCGATATAGCTGTAGTACTTCGGATGCGCCGTCATCTCGCCGATGGAGAACACTGCAAGCCCGGCAATGAATATCCAGACCGTGGTCGACAAAGAAAGGAAGACAAACCCGATCACGCCGATCGCAATGCCAATCACCATGGTAGGAAGAGGCTTGATGTCTCTGACGAGACGGCTGACGAGGACCTGCAGGAGTATGATGGTCCCGGCATTGACCACGGTGACGAACTCAGCGTCGAATCGGAACGGAAGTCCGAGGGAGGCAAAAAGACGATTGACCGGTTCAGGATCGACAAAGTCCCTCAGGAACCAGAGTACCGATCCAAACGTCTGGAAATAGAGGATCCAGAACCCGGAGTAGACGAAGATCATCAGCATGAACCGGGCATCGCTCAGGACGAGTGCAGCGCCGCCGAGAACCTCTTTGATCTTTTTCGTGTTTTCCGGCCGGGGGGGATCCCGGTAGATGAAGATCGTTGGGAGAAGCATCAGCGCACAGTACGCCGATGATGCTGTGAAAACCAGACTCCAGGAGATCCCTTTCAAGTAGCTGACCGCCAGCGGTGCGAGGAATGCCCCCAGATTGATCATCCAGTAGTAAATCCCAAACCCGAACCCCGAATTCTCTTCCGTGGTCGTTCTGGCAAGGGTGCCGGAGATGATTGGCTTGAACAGCCCGGCGCCGGTCGCCATGACGAGCAGTGCCGCAAAAACCGTTCCGTACCCGCTCACTCTCCCGCTGGCGAAGTATCCGACTGCCAGGAGAGAAAACGCCACGAGGAGCATCCGGCGATAACCGTAGCGGTCGGCGAGGGCACCGCCCAGAATGGGAACCACATAGGTAAGCGCATAGATCAGGCCCTGGAGAAATCCGACGGACTGCTCTGCGAAACCGAGTCCGCCGTCTCTCACAGAGTTCGTCAGGTAGATTGCGAGGACGGAATTGAGCCCGTAGTACGCGGCCCTTTCGAAAAGCTCCATGACGTTTGCGACCCAGAAAGTGCGGGGGTACGAACTGAGAAGGCCGCGGTGCGAGGAGCTCTTCATTCAGAAGCGGTGGATCAGCGTGGCGAACGATTCAACACCCATCCCGGATTGCGGGTGAGGAGGTTTTGGAG
>DAIUKN010000464.1:0-3108 GCA_036848195.1 Bacteroidota bacterium | reverse complement strand
TGCTTGGCTGGGACAGCAACAACGACGGATTGACGGAGGTGCACACAAAAAGTAACGCACGGTCGATTGAACTGGCTGACACCGTACTGCTCGTAAATCAATTGTATGGGATCGGACTCAAGCCGACACTGCGCAACCCGGGAACGACGGCCAGCGATCATGCCTCGTTTTGGCAGAAAGGATACAGCGCTGTGCTGCTCATCGAGGCCTACGTGGGAGGCGACTTCAATTCGCACTACCATTCATCCACGGACAGAGTTGAGTTCTTCAACCCGGCGTTCTATCATCGTGCCTCCAAGCTGGCGCTGGGAACAATGGCTTTCCTCGCAGGCGTCAAGGGGACACTGTTCGCAGAGAATCCCCCGGCGAAGCCACGGGTATTTGCCCTCTCGCAGAATTTCCCGAATCCCTTCAACCCTTCCACGACCGTGGAGTACTCTCTCCCGCATGCCGCTGCAGTGACCCTCGAGGTCTTCAACGTGCTTGGGGAGAAGGTTGCAACTCTGGTTGCCGGACAGTTGCCGGCGGGCCGTCATCGCACGGTGTGGGACGCGTCCGGCGCGGGAAGCGGCGTGTACTTCTACCGGATGCACTCAGGAGACTACTCGGAAACGAGGCGGATGATACTGGTCAAATGATATGGAACTATCCATCATATACCACAAGGAAAGCGTGACCTCGTTATGATTACCAGGAATGAGTCTTTTTACGTCATCTTCTTTTCTGCCCTCGTCGCCGCCCAAGCAGTACACTATTTCATCTCCGGCGAAGCCTCGGTGAACTCCATCACGAGGAATGCGCTCGTCGCTCTCCAACTCGTTCTCGCACTTGGTGCCTTGATCTGGGGGTGGAAGAAGCACCGCGACAACAAAACAAGCCGGGGCGGGAAAGTGTAGCGGATCGGCGTACAACTCACGGAAGTCACGGGTACCCTTCGCGACGGATTTCACTCTCCGATCGGAAGAGCCGATCAACATCATCATCACCGGGGCAACGGGCACGAGCGGCAAAGCGATCGTCGCGGCGCTTGCCGCGCAACAGTCGTATCAAGAGGAGAGACCGATGCGCATAGAGCGAATTGAGCTACGACACACGAAGATGGAGTTGGTTTCCCCTTTCGAGACCTCTCTGGGTGTCGAGAACTACGAGGAGCATATTATCGTCCGTGTAGACAGCGGCGGGGTGACCGGCTGGGGAGAATGTGTCGTTGAACCAGCACCGTCGTATTCGTATGAGACACTCCAGACGGCATGGCACATTCTCCGCGACTTCCTGATCCCAAGCATTCTCGGAAAGGAAGTCTCGGGCATCGATGATGCTCTTGCCCGGAGTGCCTGGATTCGGGGACACAGGATGGCGAGGGCCGGACTCCAGGCGGCATTGTCTGATGCGTTTGCTCAAGAGAAAGGCATCTCGCTTTCGCAATTCCTTGGCGGCACGCGGAAACGGATCGATGTCGGCGTCAGCATCGGCCTCCAGGCTTCCCCCGCGGAATTGGTCCGCGTCGTCACGGGATATCTCGAGGACGGGTACAAGCGGATCAAGATCAAGATTGCACCCGGACGGGACCTTATTCTCGTTACTACCCTCCGGAAGGAATTTCCGGAGATGAAGCTCCAGGTGGACGCGAACTCAGCCTACACGCTGGATGACATCGACCTGTTCCGCGCAATGGACGGATACCATCTCCAGCTCATTGAACAGCCGCTGGGGTATGACGACCTGTACGATCATTTCCTGCTGCAACGGGAATTGAAAACGTCGCTCTGTCTGGATGAAAGCATTACCACGCCGTCCGACGCGCGAGCGGCATATGCGCTGGGCAGTTGCCGCATCATCAACATCAAGCCCGGACGTGTCGGCGGCTTCGTTGAGTCCAGGAGGATCCACGATTTCTGTGCCGCGGAGAAGATCCCCGTCTGGTGCGGCGGAATGGATGAATCAGGAATCGGCCGTGCCGGGAATGTCGCCCTCGCCTCCCTCCCGAATTTTGTGCTGCCCGGGGATATTTCCGCGAGCAAACGATACTACAGGGAAGATATTGTGGATCCACCGTTTGAAAACGCAAACGACGGTACGATGGCGGTGCCAACGAAGCCGGGAATCGGCGTCGAGGTCTTGATGGACCGCCTCGCTCGCGTAACGGTGCGCCGCGAAGAGTTCAGACAGTCGTAAACCAACCCGTCACGACAGAAGGAGAAACTTATGGACAGCGGGCTCGCTCTCTTCATTCCCGTCATCATCGTTCTCTTTATCTTCGGCATTCGCATTGTTCGTCCGACCCACCGGGGACTTATCGAGAGACTGGGAAGGTACCGCAAATTTGCCGAGTCCGGGTTCAACTGGATCATCCCTGGAATCGACAAAATGTACCAGGTGAACATCACGGAACAGATGGTTGACGCAGAACCTCAGGAAATCATCACCAATGACAATCTGAATGCCGTGGTGGACGCGCAGGTCTATTTCAGAGTCAAAGCGGACGAAGCCAGCGTCAAAAGCTCGCAGTACAACGTCAACAGGGTCAATTGGCAGATCGTCAACCTCGCAAGGACAACGCTGAGGAACATCATCGGGACGCTCACGCTCAAATCGGCGAACAGCGAACGGGGACGTATCAATGACGAGCTTCACCGGATCCTGATCCAGGAGACGACCACGTGGGGCATTGACATCGTCCGTGCAGAGCTGAAGCAGATCGACCCGCCGAAAGACGTGCAGGAGACCATGAACAAGATTGTCAAGGCGGAGAACGAGAAGCTTGCGGCCGTCGATTTTGCGACGGCAGCGGAAACCGCAGCCGACGGGAAAAAGCGCGCCGCAATCAAGGAGGCCGAGGGCATCCGGCAGGCCCGGATTCTCCAGGCCGAGGGAGACGCAGAGGCTATCCGGCTGGTGAACGAAGCCGCAAACAAGTTCTTCGTGGGGAATGCGCAACTGCTCAAGCGTCTGGAGACGACACAGGTCGCCCTCGAGAAGAACGCGAAGGTCGTGGTTCCATCAAACACGGAGCTCGTCAATGTCATCGGCGACCTCGCCGGCGTCCTGCCACTCAAGAGGGGATCGGAATAGAAGTTCGGTCAGGAACTGCGGGTCAAACACGGCAGG
>DAIUKN010000463.1:0-3115 GCA_036848195.1 Bacteroidota bacterium | reverse complement strand
GGGGGCAAGCCTCCTCGAGCGCCGGGGCAGAGTACTACACGTGTCCGATGCATCCATCGGTCCGGTCCGATCGGCCCGGCGCGTGTCCGGTGTGCGGGATGGCCCTCGTCAAGAAGTCCTCGCTCGTCCAGGGAGCGCCGGCCGATACGGCGGCGGTGAGTGGAGTAACCCTCTCGCCGACTCAGCGCGTCCTCGCGAATATCTCGACTGCCGCGGCACAGCGCCGAACCCTGACGAGGGAGCTGCATGCAGTCGGTCTCGTCACTTTCGCTGAACCGCTTCAGGTCACGGTGGCCGCTCGATTTCGGGGAAGAATCGAAAAGCTCCATGTCAATTTCACCGGCCAGCGGGTCCGGCGCGGAGAACCGCTCTTCGATCTCTACAGTCCCGACCTGATTTCCGCCGAGCGGGAGTTTCTCCTCGGCCTTGAAGCGGCAGGCACGAACCCCGCCGGAGAAAATCTCCAGACGCAGCTCCTGCAGTCCACGAGGGAACGGCTGAAGGTCCATTTTGGTCTGACCGAGGGTCAGATCGCCGCGATCGAAAGGGACCGGCGCCTTCTGCATACCGTATCGTTTCACTCTCCGCTCTCCGGAACGGTGCTCGAGAAGGGGGTTCAGGAAGGGGATTTCATTGATGAAGGGATGGTGCTCTACAAGCTCGCCGATCTCTCAACGGTGTGGGTGATTCTTGAGGTTTACGAACAGGATGTCCGGTTCATCCGAAACGGGATGCAGGTGTCGTTCGCAACGGACGCCTACCCGGGTGACGTTTTTCAGGGACATGTGACCTTCATCGATCCGGTTCTCAATCCTGAATCCCGCACCGTTCGCGTTCGGGTCGAGAGCACCAATCCCCTCGGCAAGCTGAAACCAAACATGTACGTCCGCGGCACGGCCAGGGTTACCGTGCCCGACGCGGTTGTTGTGCCCACGTCTGCTCTCCTCGTGACGGGACGCAGGAGTGTGGTGTGGGTGGAGATTCGGACCAATGTGTTTGAACCCCGCGCGGTGACGACGGGCACGGCGGGAGACTCCTTCACGCAAATCCTGAGCGGGTTGCAGGCAGGTGAGTCCGTGGCTGTGACCGGGGGATTCCTCATCGACTCCGAAAGTGCGCTCTCGGCACCTTCCACTGTGCCGGAGGCCCAGCACGTGCATGCCTCAACCCAGCCAGCGGCAACGGATGAGATCGAAATCGTCGTCGAGGGAAGATATTTCCCGGATATCGTCCGCGTCCGGGTGGGCCAGCCCGTCCGCCTGCGCTTCACGAGGAAGGAAGATTCCCGGTGCACCGATGAAGTGGTCTTCAAGAGTCTCGGGATCCGGCGCTCCCTTCCGGCATGGCAAACGTCAACCATCGAATTTACACCGGCCGAGGTAGGAGAGATACCGTTTGAGTGCGGGATGGGAATGGTTCACGGCAAGGTTGTGGTCGGACGTTGAAGGCGGCATGGTCGGTACACTCACGATGAACAGATTTCACGAGGCCTCTCAATGATAGAGCGAATAATCGATTTCTCCGTGCGCAACAAGTTCGTCGTCATCGTCTGCTATCTTCTCGTCATCGGAGCGGGTCTTTGGGCGGTGCGCACGATGCCGGTGGATGCCATTCCTGACCTTTCGGAAAACCAGGTCGTCGTTTTCACGGAATGGATGGGGCGATCGCCAAAGCTCGTGGAGGACCAGGTGACGTTCCCGCTGGTTACGGCACTCCAGGGTGTGCCCGAGGTGCATGCAATTCGCGCACAGTCCATGTTCGGCATGTCGTTCATCTACATCATTTTCAACGAGACGACCGATCTGTACTGGGCCCGGAGCAGGGTACTGGAAAAGATTTCCGCCGTGCAGAGCGTCCTTCCTGCAGGAGCGAAATTGCAGCTTGGTCCCGACGGCACCGGTGTCGGCCATCTGTTCTGGTATACTGTCGAGGGAAGGTACGACCTCGGGACCCTGCGCGCGATCCAGGACTGGTATGTGAAGCTGAATCTTCAGGGTATCGCCGGCGTGGCCGAGGTTGCCTCGGTCGGCGGATTTGTCCGTCAATACCAGGTGGATGTGGACCCGGACAAGATGAAGGCCTACGGATTGACGATCGCCGACGTGCGGAATGCGGTTATGCGGTCGAACAACGATGTCGGCGGAAAGATCGTGGAGGTATCCGATGCAGAATACTTTGTGCGCGGTCAGGGCTATGTGCAGTCGATCCGGGACGTCGAGAACATCGTGGTCGGAAACGGTCCACGCGGAGTTCCGGTCTTCATCCGCACCATTGGCGCAGTGCAACTCGGGGGGGACATCCGGCGCGGTTCCCTCGAGAAGGACGGCAGGGGCCAGGTTGTCGGCGGTATCGTCGTGATGCGGTCCGGCGAAAATGCCAAGGAGGTGATCGACCGGGTGAAGGAGAAGATCAAGGAGATCTCACCGGGACTACCGAGCGGCGTGGCAATCAAGACGGCGTACGACCGGAGCGAACTTATTGAAGCGGCGGTGGGAACGTTGAAGAGCGCCCTTCTTGAGGCCGCGCTGGTGGTGAGCCTGGTGGTTTTTCTCTTCCTTCTTCACGTCCGCTCGGTGATCCGGGTGATCATCGAGATCCCCGTGGCGGTTCTGATTGCCTTCATCTTCATGCGCCTGTTCGGTATTACCTCCAATATCATGTCGCTTGGCGGCATTGCCCTCGCTATCGGTGTGATCGTGGACGCGTCGATCGTTCTGGTGGAAAATGCCTACCGGAACGTCGCGCGGGCGCAGGAAGAGAAGGGGAGTCTTACCACGGAGGACTACGTCGAGATCTCCATCCGTTCTGCGAAACAGGTGGGGCCTGCGATTTTCTACTCTGTCGGTATCATGGTGATTTCGTTTCTCCCTGTTTTCCTCCTGGAGGGTCAGGAGGGTAAGCTTTTCCGACCGCTCGCCTTCACCAAGACATTTGTGCTGGCGGGGTCTGCCATTATCGCTATCACGCTCGTGCCGATGTTGATGACCATGCTCACGCGCGGGAAGTTCAGAACGGAAGCGAAGAACCCCGTGACGCGGGTTCTCAATGCCCTCTACGCGCCGGTGATCCACTGGGTTCTGCGCCACAGGACGGTGACGATCGGGTTGAACATCCT
>DAIUKN010000462.1:0-3128 GCA_036848195.1 Bacteroidota bacterium | reverse complement strand
CACGAAGAACGGCGGCCGCCCTCGCTGCACCGGCACGATGCTGTGCCCCGTGAAATAGGCAAACCGGTCACCCAGCTTCGCGCCCGCCACCGACTGGTACTGCCATCGGAAGGCATATTCCCGCTGCAGCGCTTCCTCCGTGGTCGGCACGTGCAACGATGCGCCTGTCGTCCCGCTGGTCGAGAAGACCAGGTGCCTATCCTCCGCCAGCGAGCTTCTGACCATGTCGTATTTGTCTTTGACCACCAGCCTGTCGATTATCGGGAAGCGCTTGAGAACGCTCGTCGAGCCTGCTTCCTGCGGGGTGATTCCCCGTTCCTCCATTGTCTGCCGGTAGAGCGGACAATGGTCGTACGCAAAGCCGATGATGTCCATCAGGCGACCCTCCTGAAATGCCAGGAGCCGGTCGGCTTCCCACCACTGCGACTCCGCAAGGAGCGTTCTCCATGCCTCGTACCGGCCACGGTATTTTCTCCTGCCGGACCAGTAGGCATACGTCGACGCAACCAGATTGCGCGCAGCCACCGGGCTGTTGTCGTACAGGGAATACAATGCCGTGTTGAGCTTGAACATAAGGATACGCTAGAATGTCCTTGGTGTGCCCTGATTTGTTTCGCTGAAACGCTACCCCTTCATAACAACGTTCCGTTTCACATGGGAAATCACATAGCGGACCTTTCCGCTCTTTGTCCTTGGGACCTGAGGTATGGTCTCCACCCGTATTGAGATCCCGTCTCCCAGGTGTTCCTTCAATTGCCGAACGATATCCCCTTCTTCTTTGGGTCCATATCCCGGCAACGGCACCACGCGCACGACGACGGAGTTGAGGCTCTCCTGCACGATTTGACTCTCCTTGACCGTGGTCATTGAAGAGAAGATGAACTCCAGCGACCCGACGTAGCGTCCGTCGGGCGTCGTGATAAGGTCGTCATCACGGCCGATGATCTCTTCGATGATACGCCCCCCCCGGCCGCAACGGCACCGCTGTTGCTGTGCCAGGATCATATTGTCTCCCGTGTTGTAGCGGATCAACGGAAAAGCCTTGTTCCCCCACCCCGTCGCCACAACCGTTCCCATCTCTCCCGGTCCCGCATCCGTCCCATCGTCCTTCAACAACTCCAAAAACCCGTACTCTTCCTTCACATGCAACCGGTGATGATCGCACTCATGCAGGTTCACCGTCAGCTCTACCTGACCGTACCATTCGTATACCGGCGCCTGGAAGACCTTCTCAATCACCTCCCGCTGATACCGATGCAGCTTCTCCGAAGCCGTAAACACCGCCTTCGGCGGCGCCACCGTCAAACCGTTCCGTTGGATGAAGTCCGCCAGCACGTAGATCCCCGAGGGATATCCGTATACATACACGGGCCGGAACCCGTTGAACGCCTCTACATACGACTTCATCGTCTCATCCGACATATGGTACAACGAGAACATGATCGAGTTCTCGGTGTAGTTCCGCACGAAGAACGGCGGCCGCCCTCGCTGCACCGGCACGATGCTGTGCCCCGTGAAAAAAGCGAACCGGTCGCCCAGCTTCGCGCCCGCCACCGACTGGTACTGCCATCGGAAGGCATACTCCCGCTGCAGCGCTTCCTCCGTCACCGGTACATGGAGCGATGCGCCCGTGGTCCCGCTGGTGAAAAAGACCAGGTGCTTGTCCGACGCCAGCGAGGTCTTGACGCCGTCGTAGTGGTCGCGAACCACCTGCTTGTTGATGATGGGCAGCCGCTTCATCGCCTCCAGCGAGTCCACGTCGGACGGATGAATGCCGGCCGCGCGCAAGGCTTCGCGGTAGAACGGACAGTGTTCGTCCGCAAAACGCACGATTTCCTGGAGCTGTTTAATTTGAAAATCTCTCAGCTTCCAGCTGACCCACCACTGCGATTGATTGAGAAGCTTCCACCAATATCCGTACTGGCCACCGTATTTCTTTCGCCCCGACCAGTACGAGTAGATCGAAGCAACCACGCCCCGTGCAACACTGGGGCTCGCGTTGTAGACGGAATAGAGTGCGGAGCTGATCTTAAACATGTCGCTCGCCGAATGTGCGCCTATGGATTGACTGTCTCATCACAACCTACACCTTTCTGGAGAGTGCGTAGTGATATGTGTCATCCAGACTTCTCATAATATCCTTTCGAGAGAGCCTCTTGATGAAAACCTCCCGTGCGGCCGAGCCAAGAGCGTCTTTCCGGTCAGAATCGCTGATCAGCGCAGCCAGCACGTCACGAATTTGCGGCACATTGCCCGGTTCCACAAAGAGAATGGACTTGCCATCCTCGAAAAACTCGGGAAGCGCGCCGATCGGGGTGGTGATGATCGGAAGTCCCGCAGCGGCGGCCTCGACGATAACGAGAGGAAAATTTTCAAAGTAGCTCGGCAACAAGAACAGGGAAGCATCGCGGAACAGCCTGATCTTCTCACTCCCCCGGACACCCGGCAAGAGATGAACATGCGCAGAGAGCCCACGCTGTTCGACGCGTTCCTGTACGAGGGCCCGGATCCCGGGCTGCCGTTCCGGACCGACGAGGGCCAGATCCCATCCGGTGTGCGGAAGCAGACCCTCGACAGCATCGACGATGTCCAGAACACCTTTGTCCCGATCCATCACGCCAAGGGAAAGGATGGTCTCGGTCATCCGGTGAACCGGTATCCGAAGCACTTCATCCTCAAATTCCTGATCGATCGGATTGCTCACAACGAACACCTTTTCGCTGTCCAGACCCACTTCGGTTTCGATCCGGCGTTTCCACCCGTTGCTCAAGACAACGAAGGCGTCCAGGCGGCGAAGTTGCTTGAGCGCGTGTTTCTTACGCAGCGGCGTCAGATCGCGCCAGAAGTCCATAAAGGCCCCGCCATGAAGATGCCCCACGGTCCGCGCCCGGAAAAATCTGGCCACCCTCAGAAACAACAGGCTCTTTTCGAGATTCCAGAACGATGTGACAGGATAGTGCGCGATATCCGGAGTGCGGACGACGAGCAATGCTATCCATGACAGGACGTGCTTGAAGAAATAATAAACGTTGACCGGATTCAGGGCCGCCTGCAATGTCGCTCCGTACTTCCTGTTCGCAACGTGTGCCACAAATCGGTACCGCTCGCCAAGCCCCTCCATAAAAGCT
>DAIUKN010000461.1:0-3133 GCA_036848195.1 Bacteroidota bacterium | reverse complement strand
ACCGCCAGGATGAAATCATCGAGTGGCGGCATGGGGTTTCGATGGACGCAGAGAGCGGTCAGAACTTTTGCCAGATCAGCGGACACCGCCCTCAGGAGTCTGGCTCCGGGATCGCTGGCATCGGAGTTGACCTGCCTCACGCATGCTGCCACGAGCGCGACCTGCGGGGCGGCTTCTGCGACAACGAGCCCGGTAGCCTTCTTCACGGGGATCTGACCCGGAGTGCTGGCACCTTTGGAGAGCTGGTACGTCGTTTCGAGCCGCTGCAACTCGTCCTGAGTGTCCAAGGGCTGTCCGGGTGAAAACGTCCTGATGTAGTGGGCCAGCGCAAACCGGTCTTCCGGAGGCAGATAGTTGTAAGAAGCCATTCCGTTCTTGACAATCCCCTCTTGCAGCGTTACGTAGATCTGGGAAACCTTCGATCCATTCGTCCAGCCCGCAAGAGAGTGAAAGTTGCGCGGTTTCGGATTCACTGTGGCTGCGGTGGGACCGTCGCCCAACCCGTTCTCGCCGTGGCAGGGTGTACAACTCACCCGGAAAAGTTCTTTCCCCCTCCCCACCAGCGCGGCCGTCGGCAGGCCCACTTTCGTGACGTCCACCGGGGGAAGGACCGCCGGGCTTTTCAACGGTATGTCCGTCACAAACGCCGATGAATCCTTCAGAACTGACGGAATGATGGAATTCTTCCCGATCACACTGAGATTCTGGACATAGAGGATTCCGAGCAGAAGCAGGGCGCCAAGAAAATACACATAGCTATAGCCGAAGAGTTTCTCCGGCTTTCTGATCAGATCCTTGAAGTCAGTCTCTTGTTTCACATCGCCACCGTTCACACACGGTCTCCGGATAATGGGAATCCATACTTACAGCCTGAAGTTCAGTCCGCGTTCCAGTTTCGGGTCACCGATCGGTATCAGATTATGGCGCGACATTTTGAAAGAAAGCAGAACGATGACCAGCCCGACCGCAACCACGGGAAAGCCGAGTTCCATCCAGCCAAAGGTCACACCCGGCGCGTAACCGGGCATGATCAGCCAGTAGAGATCAAGCAGGTGGGCGAAGAGTATCCAGAGGGCCATCATTTTGAGGCGCTTCAGATCCATTTTCGCGTCCTGCGGGAGAAGGAGGAAATATGGTACAAGGAAGTGAAAAAAGATCAGCAGCACAGAGACGTACTGCCAGCCATCCTGCCAGCGCTTCATAAACCAGAAAGTTTCTTCCGGAAGGTTAGCGTACCAGATGAGGAGGAACTGACTGAACGCGATGTAAGCCCAGAAGTTGACAAAGGCAAACATCAGGGCACCCAGACTGTAGAAGTGATCCCTCCGGAGATCAGGGAGGTAGCCGGTTTCATGGAGCCGGGCAATCAGATAGGTCGCCGCAGAAACGGAGGCCAGCGTCGTTCCCGCAAAGTAGTAGACACCGAGTATGGTCGAGAACCAATGAGGCTCAAGGCTCATTGCCCAGTCGACGGCCACGACCGTCAGAGTCACGGCGAACAACGGAATGAACAGGGCGGCAAGTCTGATGTTCACTGTTGTCAGGCGAGGGTCTCTTGTGAGATCCTGCTTTGTCGAGTTTCGGGTGAAGAGATAGTAGAAAACCAGCCAGACGGCAAAAACAATCGCAAACCGAATCGCGAAGAATGGGACGTTCAAGTAGGGCGATTTTGCCGTGAGAACCGCGTCGGCGGAGACGGTGTCGACGTGAGTCCAGTGGAAGACGTCCTGAAGATGAAAGAACAACGGGATCGCGAGGACGGGCGCTACGGGGACGAGTCCCGCAAGAAACTCGTTCACCCTCCGCATTGGCACACTCCAGACTGCGCCGGCAATATACTCGAGCGCTACCAGAAACAACGATCCGCCCGCGAGGCTCGCAATGAACATCAGAAGGATCACATTATTGAAGGAGGCACGCCGCGCGTCGACAACGTAGGCTCCTATACAGAGAACAAATCCCAATGCCAAAAGGGTCCAGCCGATGCGGGTTACCCGTTCAGGAAGTGGTTTGCTGACCTGTTCGAGGGAAACGGTGGGCGCGCTCATTTGAGATCAGACTCCTTTGCATTCTGGGCACGCTGAAGCACGCGCAGGTAATGGACGATCGCCCAGCGGTCCTCCCGCGCGATCTGTGATGCATAGGAGGGCATGACGTTCTGCCCTTCCGTCATGACATGATAGATGTTCCCGTCGGGCCAGTTTCGCACCTTGTCCGAATTGAGTGTCGGCGGGTTCGGGAACTGTCCCTGCAGGCGGCTGTCGCCGCGGCCGAAGTTGCCATGGCACGGACTGCAGAACGTCAGAAACTTCGACTTCCCCCGTTCAATGACGACACTGGTCGGCAGGAGCGGATTGACCAGATATTTTCCCGCATCGTCCGGCTTTCCCCTGTACGGATACGGGAGGAAGTCCCGCGCGACGGTTCCTTCGACCGGGGGGCGCATCCCGATGCCGTCCTTGAACAGGTCGCTTGGTTTCTGGGCTTTCAGCTTTGGCTGGTCGGACATCCAGGAGAACGGCACCATCGTGAGGACCTTGTTGAACGACAGATACGTGGCACCTGAAACAAGGAGTCCGGTCAAGAGAAGGACGCCGGTGAATTTTGGATCAAAAAGCCTCTGTGTTTCCCCGACCTCGGGGGATTCAAAATAGACGGGAGCGATCGTGTTCCCGCCGAGATTCCTCAGATGTTCGCGGACAGCAGCCTCCCGGAAGCGCGGATCATCCGCCTGGATGCTGATTCCAAACATGTCCGACGAGACCCGCTTCATATATGGCGTGTCGTGGAGCGGATGGCTGTTGTTCGGGAACTTGAAATAGACGACAATCATCGCCACGACCGAGAGAACCGAAGCCAGGAGGACTGTCAGCTCGAAGGCGACCGGCACAAACGCCGGCCACGACCAGAACGGTTTCCCGCCGATCACCAGCGGATAGTCGACAAGGGTAACCCATGTCATCAACCCCACTGACGAAAACGCACCCAGGAGACCGAACGCGAGCGCAAAAAAGCCGAGGCGCGACTGTTTCAGACGCATCGCCCCGTCCATACCGTGCACCGGGTACGGCGTGTTCACGTCGTACCGCGTATATCCAGCCTTCGTTGTCTCCTCGGCCGCGTGATAGATCGC
>DAIUKN010000460.1:0-3137 GCA_036848195.1 Bacteroidota bacterium | reverse complement strand
GCCCATCTGGGACAAGCTCACCGGCAAGATCGACCGATCAGTCGCACTCTACTGGCGGGACCACTACGATCTCAGCTATATCTTGAAACGAGAGTGGGAGAAACTCGGGCCGAAGGTGGAGGGGAAAATCCATCTCTACTGCGGGGACATGGACAATTTCTACCTCAATAACGCCGTGTATCTCATCGAAGATTTTCTGAAGAGCACAAAGAACCCGTTCTACGGAGGCGAAGTTGACTACGGAGACCGCGCGGAGCACTGCTGGAACGGCGACCACGCCAACCCCATCTGGATCTCACGCCTCAGGTACCATCAGTTCTACGCCCCCCGGATTCTGGCTCGTATTCTCAAGACCGCGCCTGCCGGGGCGGACACGACGAGCTGGAGGTACTGAAGAATTGTAGATCATACGTTATGAATTCATAATCCTCGACCCTCTTGATCTTCGCCGTCTGAGGCCGAGGCAGTGCCAGCCAGCGGTGCCTCCGTCCCCCCGGGCGCGCTAACGCCGACTTGCTCAGGGATCCCCCGCCACCCTTTTCCCCCCGTAATAGGGACTACCCATGCCCGCCACCCGCCGTCATCGGCTCCTTGCTCCCGACGGTCGTTGAAAGAACGAGGAAAAGACCCCCGAGCACCGCATAGGCGAGAGCAAACTGATACGGGATCTGTTGGGCAATGCCACTCAACGTCCAGGGGAAGTACATAACCCCGTCAGGAGAAGCTGAGTGGATGACTCCGAAGAGTGTCAGAGCTGCGAGAATGAACAGGTAGGTGGCGGAAGATTTCAACCGCCGGTCAATGAGTTCTGCAACAAATCCCCCCCAGAGCATGGCAGTAATGATGAATCCATTCCCAAGAGCCACGGTAACAAGGAGTTCGGGGAGTGCCTTCCCCGGAGCAGCGAGCAGAGCCTGAAAGTTTGCCAGAGGGACAAGTTCCTGATTGCTGGCCTTGATTGCCAGCAGTCGAGCCACCGTCGGGAAGAACGCGAACCCGACCGCCCATGCATGACGGGGCGGGCACGCCTGAAATGACTGCGCGATGATGTCAAGCGCGACGAAAATCAGGATCGGCGCAAGAACGGCACGTGGAATAAGTTCAACGATAAATGAAACGTACCCGAAGATGCCGCCGAGTCCAATGAAGATTCCGGTCAGCAGCGTGTATCCCGCGCGAGAACCCATCCGTTTGTACGCGGGTTGGCCAATATACGGAGTCGACTGTGCCACGCCCCCGCAAACTCCCGCCACAAGGGTCGCCACAGCCTCTGTGAGGAGAATATCTCTCGTTCGGTAATCATCCCCCGCGACCCTCGCACTCTCGGTAACATTGATGCCACCCACAACGGTGAGAATCCCGAACGGGATGGCAATGGGCAGATACCGAAGTGCAGGACCAATCCCATCCAGGAATGCCAGCGTCGGGATCGGCAGCCCGAAGTGGAATTCCATAGCCGGCGGGCCGGCATACGTCCCTCCGACAATACCCAGCGGGGCCAACAGGTAATACAGCACTGTCCCAAGCAGCACTGACGCAAACACGCCGGGAACATTCCAGGGAAGCTTTATGCCTGCGACGAGCGAGTAGAAGATAAGCCCGAGAGCTATCAAACCGACCAGCGGCATCCCGAAAATGTCGATGAGAGGGACGAGTCCGATAAGTGCCAAACCGATTCCTGCCAGCGACCCGAGCAACCCTGCCTGAGGGACGATCTTCTGTACCCAGCTCCCGAAAAACGAAAAGACGACCTTTATTACACCCATGATGACCATGGTTGCCATTCCGACATACCAGGTCATCATCGCCGCCTCCCTTTCGCCCATGCCGGAAGATTTCATGCTCAGGAATGCAGGCCCGAGCACCACCAGGGCGATCCCGATCGTGGACGGGGTGTCCAGCCCGAGGGGCATGGCTGTAACGTTTCTTCCGGTCTTCCTGGCCAGACGGAAGGCCATCCAGGTATAGACCAGATCACCAAACAACACGCCAAACGCCGTTCCTGGGAACATGCGCGTATAGATGATGTCCGCCGGAAACTTGAAGACAAAGATGAGGATCCCGGCGAGAAAAGAGAGCACGGTAAGATTATCGAACATCAGGCCGAAAAAACCATTGAGGTCCCCCGGCACGAACCATCGGTACTTCTTGTCGTTGGTAGTCATGGTCAGGTCTACGATGCGTGGATGGAGAGGTTATTGGCGGTTTGTCGGAGAAGGAACGGGAGACCGCCCTACAGCCTGATTGCACATTCGCATCTCTGGCGTTCCCCCCGAGCAGTTCCTCTCTGAAGCTCCTCTCTCGTCGAGAGAGGAATGCAGAGTGAATCGGAATTCAGAGAATGCACTTCAAAGCTCCGGAGCCGCCCCCGCACTACACCAGGAGCCCTGCTATAGAAGCTGTCATCCAGGTGGCGATTGTCCCCCCCAGCACCGCCTTCATCCCCAGCCTGGCGATGTCGCCGCGGCGGTTTTCGGCGAGCGGGCTGATGCCCCCGATCTGCATCGCGATTGAAGAGAAATTCGCGAAACCGCAGAGCGAGTACGTCGCAATCACGATGGCCTTCTCCGAGAGCTGACCGGCGGAAACCAGATCCGCCATCCGGAGATAGGCGACGAATTCGTTCAGCACGAGTTTGATTCCCATCAGGCTGCCGACATTCAAAGCATCTTTCCACGGCACCCCGATAACGAAAGCGATGAATTGGAAGACGAGGCCGAAGAGGAGTTCGAGCGAGAGGGGCTTCCCGAACTGGCTCTGGCATACGGCGTTGAGGCCCGTGGAGTCGCCCACAAAGGTCAGGGCGGCGTTCAAGAGGGCGATGAGCGCGATGAAAGCGATCAGCATCCCGGCTACATTCATCGCAAGGCGAACTCCGTCCGAGGCACCCGCCGCCGCTGCTTCAATGACGTTGGACGCTGTCTTTTCTATCTTCACTCTCACGGTTCCCATCGTGAGCGGCTCGGAGGATTCCGGACTCAGTATCTTTGCCACAACCATCGTTGCCGGTGCGGCCATGATGCTTGCTGCAAGCAGGTGACCGGCGAAGTACACTTGCGAAGCGTCGATCGGAACACCCTTTGCTTTTGCATACGCGACGCCGAGCATCTGCATATACGCCGCCAGGACCCCCCCCG
>DAIUKN010000459.1:0-3137 GCA_036848195.1 Bacteroidota bacterium | reverse complement strand
GCGTTGGGCGGGGGTTCCGTTCTACATCCGTTCCGGGAAATGTCTTCCCAAGCGGATCACAGAAATTGCCGTCCAATTCAAGTCTGCTCCACATCGCCTATTCGCTTCCATGCCGGCTGATGTGGTAGGGGCCAACACCATTGTGATCCGGATCCAGCCCGATGAGGGGATCTCGCTGAAGTTCAGCTCAAAGATTCCGGGATCCTCAATCAGGATGCGGCCGGTGACGATGGATTTCCGGTACGGGACCTCGTTCGGAGGTCACCTCGCCGACGCGTACACGCGGCTGATTCTGGATTGCATGCTCGGGGATGCGACTCTCTATGCGCGGGGAGATAGCGTTGATGCCGCCTGGTCGCTTATTACCCCCATCCATGAAGGATGGGCCTCCAACTCCCGGTCGACCGTGCACGAGTATGCGGCAGGCACCTGGGGACCAAAGGAAGCCGAGGCGATGCTGACTGCGGAGGGGAGACGCTGGCGGCTGCCGTAGCAGGCTGAAGGAACCGCTGGCCTATAACGGAGATTGATATGAGCGACAGGATTCTTGGGATTGATGTGGGCGGGAGTGGCATAAAAGGAGCGATTGTCAACACCAGAACCGGAAAGCTCCTGACTCAACGATACCGTGTGAAGACGCCGGTGCCCTCAACGCCGAAAGCGATGGCGAAGGCCGTCTCTGCGATCGCTCGTCATTTCGGCTGGACGGGCCCGATCGGCTGCGGCATGCCCGGCCCCTTCAAACAGGGGAAGATGATGATGGTGAACAACATCGATAAATCCTGGGTCGGCTTGAAAGCGCACGAAGTATTCGGCCGTGCTACCGGGTGCCCCGTCACCGTCGTGAATGATGCCGACGCCGCCGGACTGGCGGAGATGATCTATGGTGCCGGGAAGGGGCATCGGGGCGTGGTGCTTGTGGTGACGCTGGGGACCGGGATTGGCTCGGCCCTGTTTACCGACGGACATCTGGTGCCGAACACCGAGCTGGGGCAGGTCCAGCTTAGCGGAAAACCGGCTGAGCTACGCGCCTCGGCCCGGGTGCGAAAGGACAAGCACCTTTCCTGGGAACAGTGGGCGAAGAGGCTCGAGGAGTACTTCGGAGTTCTTGAGCTCTACTTCTGGCCCGACCTGATCATCGTCGGTGGGGGCGTCAGCCGGAAAGCCGGGAAGTTCCTTCCGAAGATCGGCATCAGGACTGCGATGGTCCCCGCATTGATGCGGAATGAGGCCGGGATTGTAGGGGCGGCCTTGAGCGCCCGAAGCTCACGCAGGCGCCGGTAAGTCCTTCACCCTTGCGGAGGCTGATGCAGCTGACATGACACGAATCCTTGTTGCCGGCGAAGGGAGAGAGAGTCTGCGCAATCGCCTCGAGGGCCTTGGGCACGACGTTGAGACTGTTGTGACGACCGACGAGGTTCCGTCCGCCGCAGCTTCCTCAAAGCCCCTGATCGTCATCATCGATGCGGCCTCCGATGGCGCCCGGGCTGCGAAAGCCATCTGGTCACAACTCGGCAGGGCGGTTATCCTTCTGACCGACGAACCGGAGACGGAGATGGAGAGTCGTTTCGTGCCGCCGCTCATTCGGATCCGGAGAACTGCCAATGACGCTGCCCTGGGTCTGGCCATCGAGGCAGTCCTCTACACGCGCGCTCTCGAGCAGAAATGGGGTGAAAGCGAAGAACGCTGGAAGTTCGCGATCGAGGCGAGCGAGCAGGCGATATGGGACTGGAATGTTCAGACCGACGAAATGTACTCCTCGCCACGGTGGAGAGAAATGGTGGGCGGTGATCCATCGCCGTCAGAGGCGCTCAATGCGTGGGATCGGCGAATCCATCCGGACGACCGGAAGCGTGTCCACGAAGAAATCCGCCGGTATTTCCACGGGCAGACCCCGCATTACGAATCAGAGCATCGGGTTGTTGCCGCCGATGGATCCATCCTCTGGGTCCTCGACCGGGGAAAGGTCGTTGCCTGGACCGCTGACGGGAAGCCGTTGCGCGTCGTCGGGACACACACCGACATCACGGGGCGTAAGAAGGCGGAGGAGGCTCTTGCGGGCACAAATGAATTCCTGCGCGACATCCTCGAAAGCTCTTCGGCGATATCGATCATCAGCACGGATGCCGAAGGCAACATCCTCTTCTGGAATTCAGGAGCGGAGAATCTCCTGGGTTATGCGGCGGACGAAGTTGTGGGGAAGAAACGGATCGATGAGATCTACGCACTCGAGAGCGAGCGCACGCGGACGGCGGTCGAAGAAATCCGGGAAGCGGTCCTGTGCTCAAAGCGCACGGTGACGGCGGAGTTGCAGGAGATTCACAAGGACGGCCGGCGGCTCTGGGTGAAAGTCACGGTCGCCCCGCGTATCGACCGGCTCGGGGCGGTGCAGGGAATGCTGGGAGTCGGTGAGGACCTCACCGCAGAAATCGCTGCACGCGAGATCAGCGAACAGCGTGGGCGTGAGATGCGCCTGCTGGCCTTCACCCTGGATTGCGCGAAAGACGGATTCTGCATCACCGATCTCGACAATACGATCCTCTACGTGAACGGATCCTTCCGTTCGATGTATGGATACAGCGAAGAGGAACTCCTGGGAAAAACCATCGAGTTTCTTCGGTCGCCGTCCGTTCCCGGGGGGCTCTCCAGTGAAATCCATGCCATGACACAGGAGGGGGGGTGGAGCGGTGAGATCCTGAACCGTCGGAAGGACGGGACGGAATTCACGGTCGAGGTCTATGCCTCCGTCGTCCGTAATGATCAGGGTAAACCTGTGGCAATGGTGGGGGTGGCTCGCGACATCACGGAACGAAAACGTGCCGAGCAGCGAATCAGGGATTCCCTGCGGGAGAAAGAGGTTCTCCTCAAAGAGATCCACCACCGCGTGAAGAACAACCTCCAGGTTATCACGAGCCTCCTCAATCTGCAATCGGCGAAGGTCAGTAACCCCGAGACCTCCGCCGCGCTAAAGGAAAGCCAGACCCGGATCCGGTCGATGGCCCTCGTGCACGAAGAGCTGTACCGATCACGAGACCTTGCCAGCATCGACTTCTCCAGTTATGTCCGGAAGCTGACCTCGAATCTCTTCCACGCGTACCAGGCTGCGGCCGCGGAGATTTCCCTCCATCTGGACGTCG
>DAIUKN010000458.1:0-3138 GCA_036848195.1 Bacteroidota bacterium | reverse complement strand
CGGCCGGCTCTGACGGCTATTCGGGGATTGCGCCAGCCGCCATCCGCCGCGTGGGCACGGAGCCAGTGCTCGCGCCCGAATCTGCAAAGCCGTTTTCAGAGACCATGGCCTCTCAGGCTGCCGTGTGGCGCGAATGGGACACGGCGGCGAAACGATGGAACTGGTACATGTATTATTCCTATCGCGGCAAGAACGGCACGCTGCCTGGGATCCGAATGGCGACATCGGCCGACGGAAAGTCCTGGAAACGGCACTTCAACCGGCAAGACCCGCGAGGGATGGGACAGATTTTTGTCTCGACGCCGGATGCCTATTATGAGTGGCATCAGATTCTCAAGCTCAGCGGGACGTACGTGCTCACGATTGAAGTCGGCACTGAAAAGGGAAAGCGCTGGCGCCCAGTCATCGCCGTGAGCCAATACCCCGACCACGGTTGGGCTCAACTCGACGTGGATGCCTTGTTGCAGACCAAGTGGGAGGGGTGCTATCGTGATGATGCGATCTACCACGTGGCTACCCCGGCATTCTACGAGATCGAAGGGAAGTGGTATCTCTACGCACAAGCTTGTCCGCGACCAGCCAACGGCAACTACATTGACGGCCACTGGGATTTGTGGTGCTTTTCTTGCGATCGTGAGATTCCGACGCTGCCGGGTCTCGGCAGGCTTTTCATTCCCGGCAAGCCGGCGGCAGCCGGGGTCGACAACGACCGATGAACACCGATATGGGTGTCCCTCGTCATTTTTCTATCCGACGGACTGTCAAGCCACGGTTCCTGATCTGAGTGCGATGTTCGATGGTGCGGAAGTAGGTTGTTCTTCGTCAATACTCGGTTCGCGTTTGGATTCCATTCTTGAACTGAAGGCTGGCGAGATTTGCCCCGCGAAGGGCGGCCCCCTCTCAGCCCGAGTGTGACCTGACCCCCCTATTGCGATACGTTTCTTATATTGGATTTCGGATCGACATTCTCAACCCGGTTCGCTCTGTCCATCAGTCACCGATGTGTGGCCACTCTTGCCGTGTTCAAGGTGCACACATCCCTACCACGGCAAACGAAATGCCCCCCACCTTGTGCACAATTTGACAGGGTTGTGTCCGCCCGCTTGGCACGTTCCTTGCAATTTATTGAAGAGAGCGACGTTGGAAAGCCCCTCCAGGAGTTGCCATGAAGAAATTGGTCATTGCTCTCGTGATCTTGTCTGCATCATCTGTTTTTGCCAATCCGCATTTCACAATAGGCAGCAATCACTTCTACACCTTTTTTGCGTATCCACATGATATCTTGAGGTGGCCAAACAAGGCTGCGTTTTGGTATATGTATCCGCAGACTCTGCCATGGCAGGGTCACGTGACAAATATCACCGAACGCCCGAATGACACGTACATAAGTAACTACAACTATTTTGATTTCCCCGTCCCTGATCGGTATACCGGCGATCCGAACGCAATCCGGTCCTATATGAGGGTCTCCTCGTATGCCTACAGCAACAGATTCAGTGCGGGTGGCATATGGAGTTTCGGCGATTTTGGGAAAGTCTACCTGGAACTGGGGACAAACAGAATCGACATGGAACTGCGGGCAGAAGGGGTTGTGAGAAATAACAGTACGCTGGAGTTGATTCCTGTAACCGCACGGACGGATGCTCTCAGAAGGTACTATGATGTCCAGTTGGTGTATGCGAACTACCTCTTCGGCAATCCCATAGGATTGAGGGTACTTTATCAAGCCAAAAACACGGGGCAGCCGGAATCCGAAATCAGATTCCTGAAGAATGGCGTGGAGACCATATCGAATCATCTCACCTGGGGATGGACCACAACGCCCTGCGCGCACATCTTTGGAACGTCCAGCCAGAATTTCGATGCCTGGTTCCTGAATGACTATACTCTCTACAAGGGAGGGCAGCTTGACCTGCAGCTTAGCTACGAGTACGGCGATCACAAATCAGGTATTCGCTACAGAAGAAAGAGTGAGAGGGGACAGAACTACTATTGGCAGAGCAGTATGCCGGATACGGTGCCTGGCTCGAATTTCCACGGAACCTACGTCACCGACAGCAGATATGAGGATGAAATAGCGGATGATCTGATACGCGCGTATTCGAAAATCCGCTTCTGGAGAATCGGCGACGCCGACATGGGCCTCTTGTTCTTCTTACAATATGCCGATCGCGACAACAATACCGTGAGTAGCAACAAAAATCTAGACAGCGACCCCCTCACAAGTGACGCAGAGAACGAGTATACCATCGAAGTGAATCCCTGGTTGACGTACAGGTTCGGGAAGAGTTATTTCGATTTTGGGCTTCTGTTCGAGCTTTCCACCACGGGAATGGAAAACACCTCCCCTCGGTGGAATGGTTCAATCGGAGCAACACAGAATGGTATCCTCAGGAGTTCCTCTCCCGCGGTGAGCGGCTTTAGTCCCTCATGGGAATCCTTCTCGCGAGGCCGATACACCTTCTTTGCAACAGGGTTTGAGGCGTCCACCTCCATCAACATCAGCGGACGCTTCTCTGCGCTGGCGTCAGTTCTGCTCTTGCGCAAATACAGCTTCATCAACAAGGAATACGGTAATTCGGAGATTCCTGCCGGCAGCAAGGAATACGTTTTCAATAGATCTCATACGAGGCACGACTTTAAGAATGAGACCTGGATGACGGGTTCTGTCGGAATTTCCTACGGTTGGGGCCCATTCCAAGTACTTGCGACAATGCATCTTCCTCTTGCCTATTTACTTGAAAAGAACACCGAGCTTTCGGATTCTGGAACCACGCTTGTTGACCTCACCCAGAGGAATGTCTGGGCAGTTCAGGAGCCTGTAAGCTTCAGGCTCCTTCTCGTGGTTGGTTTGGAAAGATAAGCCTCTCCCTCTTCAGGATTCCAAGCGGCCCAGAACTCTATATCAAGAAGGATCTGCTTCTCAGATTCCACCCAAACTTGGAGGCGACAGGCCTACAGGAGCGCCGTATTAGTGGAGTGAAAGCGGAGTAACATCGCACCATCATTCACAGTCTGCAGCAACCCGACTGACGAAGAGTGCCCTGTTTTGTGCGTCTTGAGTGCTGATGCTCGACCTCTTCATCAGAGGGCTCCGGGTTCCCTCCTCGTTCCACCTACAGAGTGAGCTTCGTTCGC
>DAIUKN010000457.1:0-3149 GCA_036848195.1 Bacteroidota bacterium | reverse complement strand
ACAAACTCAGAGGCCAGGCCCTGCTCTTTCGTGTAGTGCAGCACTGACTCCCCTTGCACACAGTAGAGCCCCTTGTTATCTGTGCCTATCCAGAGACTGCCGGCAGCATCACAATACATCCTGGTGGCCAATGCGCGAATCGGTGCTGCGGGGAGAAACGGCGTGAAGCGGCCCCCTCGCCGGACCGCAATGCCGCTTTTCGTTGACACGAGCAGATCCCCTTCACGGTCAGCTGCAACTGATACGACAAAGTCGTGCGGGAGACCGTCAGAAACCGTCAACCGGGCCGCCACTGAATCATGACCGACCTTCCACAGGCCGGCCGTGGTCGCCGCCCAGAGAACCTCCTCTCTGTCCTCATAGAAGCAGCGCACAAACACATCCTCGATCGCCATGGAACCCGCGATATGCGTGAAGTTCCCACCTTTCATCGCCGCAATGCCTCCGCCCCCCGTCCCCACCCAGAGGGTTCCATCAGATGTTACTGCCAGTGCGGAAATGTATTGCGACTTGAGTGCGGGTGTGTTCCGGGTGTTGTACACCCTGAAGCTTGTTCCGTCGAACCGTACCAGCCCTTCGATTGTCCCCGCCCAGAGGTATCCGTCAGGTGTTTGCGCAATACACAGAACGGAGTTTTGCGGCAGACCATCTTTCTTCGTCCATGAACGATGGCTGTACTGCACGATATCTTTCGCGGGGTCAAGCGCGTGCGCTTGCCGGGGGGATAAGAAGAGAAGAGTCAGAAGGGCGGACAGAAATGCCGAAAATGCACGAAAGCCATGCATAATTCCGTCCCCTGCAAGAAACTGGATTGTTGTCAGTAGCCAAGAGTATCGACTCTCGGGGACGCGAACAACGGTCCTACGACCGGACGATCTAGGGTACGACGATACGGTCCAAAATGGCGCCAAAATGACCACCATTCTCCTTTTGAATACGTCTTCACGGATCGATTGTTGCGGACGGATGGCGATTGGCCCAGCCGGGTCGTTCAGCGTTTCAGACCGGCAGTTACAGTTTTCAACCTCTTCCCGCTACCCAGCACTCCCTCCCTGTCGACTCCTGAGACGAGCAGAAGATACCGCCCGGAATTCAGGAAATAGAGATACTCTCCGCGGCGGCTCTTAAGAATTCGGTTAAGGGAACCGGTCGGTTCTTCCACGTAGCCGGACTCTTTGATCAGAATATGCAGCGCTCTCTGCTGGGCAGAGTCACGACCTGCCACGGTATCGTACCGGAGAACGAACGTCTGACATTTGCCGAACACGCCCGAAGCGCCCTCCCTGAACCGGAATACGCTTCCTCGTCCGGGGCCCGGCTGACGATCAAAGCCGAGGGGGCCGCGCAGGTACACGACCTCGGAATTGGCGAAAGAGGGCTGAAGAAGAACTCCGGTGATGGAAGGCCTCGCTCCATTTGATTTCGTCCTAAGATCCGCCGCCCTGGCGATCTCAGGAAGCCCAGCGCGACTTCCTTCGTCGAGGGCAGTGACAGAGACAACGAACCGCCCTTTCCAGAAGATGACGAAATCCTCACCGGAGACTCCTGCCTGTCCAAAGGATACCGGCCGGCCGGTTCCAGCCACGAAGAAGGAGAAGATCCCGTAGGCAGATTCCGCCCCTTTCATCTCATAGATCTCCAGGCTGACCTGGTTTCCCGCCGCATTCGCGTAGCGCACAGCACCGGCCCGTATGAAGCCGTATTCAAAGTAGATATCTGCTCCGCCATCGATCAGCTGATAGAGGTCCCTCCCCTCGAAAATGCGGAGCGAGTCTGTTCGCACCCACTGGCCAGTCTCATGTGAGGACGGGAAGTAGGATGCAAGGACGTCTGCTCCTTCACCGGTGGACCGGAGAGTGTCCGCCACCGCAGGTGTCAAAAACCAGACGAGCGCCAGCACTATCATGGATTTAGATTGAAAGCTTCGTGACTCGCAGCTTGCTCAGATCCGCCGACCCGATCCCGTGCTCCTGCGCCTTCTGGATCATCACAACATCTTCCACCCGCAAGCCAAGGATCGTTGCGCCGTATGCGTCCACTGCAACTCCATCCGTCCCCGCGACAACGAGGCGAGGCTTCGCGATCTTCCCCGGACCGGAGGGTCCGTTCGTAACGATCATCTCGGTGCCGTCCGCGACACAGAGTGTCGGCTTCCGGACCAGATGCGCGTCGGCAATACACTGCGAAAGAAACGCCGGGTCGTCGTAATATCCGCTGACGACAGCCCCTTTGTGGAAAAACCGGTTGGTGGAGGAACTGGTTGTGCCCATGATGTTCTTGAGCACGCCCGTGAATCGAGTCCCTTCATGGTCTTTGAAGATCGGCATATTAATGAAGACGTCGCACTCCAGCAGATCACGCAGGATCTCGACGGACTTCAACTTCACACCGTGCGGCAGGTCGATTGTCACCGTATCACCGGGGTCTTTCATGGTGTCGATCCGCTCCCTGTCCTCTGTCGACAGTGTTGCCCTTCGCCAGTACGAGCGGCGCGCGCCTTCCAGGCTGGTGATCGATGCGGCTCCGGCTTCGTGGCACATGGTGATAACAGCCAGCGCAATCTGCGGTTTGGTGTACGTTCCCGGTTTATCGAATACTGAATTCACGAGTAGGCCAACACGGGAGCCCTTTGAAACGAACTGTTTCATGCCGCCGAGAGCTTCGACGGCTTTCCTCGTGGCATCGTAGTAGTTGGCACCCTCAACAACCACCAGATCGGGCGGCTCCGGACGAGCATACGCATTCAGGCCGGCCAGGCGCTCCAGCATTCCGCCAAGAGCGATTGTTGTACCGATGGATGCAGACTGGAGAATGAAGTCGCGGCGATTGATCGTCCCTCCCATGGCTTTCACCTTTCCATGAGTGTGGCTATTCGTGGTTCGTAGGCTGGTGGAGCAGTAGAAGAATATACAAAGAAATGACACAAATGATTCTTATGGACTCAGGAAGCGGAGACGGGCCTGGAAAGAACCATGGGAGAAGGGGGCCAGGCCGGCCAACGTTTTGGGGACCGAGGCAGGCCTGAATTGGCCGTTACGGCAATGCGGAGATGATTCCCAAAATCAGATCGATAGTAATGACAAGAAGTCTACGGTTCAGCAGAGAGGCGCTCCTTCTCTCGCTGGGCCCATGCCACGATCTTGTTTCTG
>DAIUKN010000456.1:0-3152 GCA_036848195.1 Bacteroidota bacterium | reverse complement strand
CAAGGGTGATGGAGCGCCAGCTGGGGATGACACCGTGGGGCCCGATCCTTGACCATAGTGTCGGATTTGTCTTCGACTGTTTTTACTACCTCCTCTACACCGGCGACGTTGACCCTCTTCGCGAGGCATACCCGCGACTTCAGCGCTTCGTCCGCTACCTGCGGGATCTCCGCGATCCGTCAACGGGCCTTCTCCCGGTCACCAACCTCGGTCTCCCGAGTGTCTGGATGGACCATGATGCCTATCGACGTGGCTACCCGCATCACAAACAGTGCGCCTTCAACCTGTACGCCAGTGCCATGCTCACGCATGCTTTTCCGGTTGTCGCTGAAGCCCTCGCCGACAGGGAGTGGGCCGAAGCTGCCACAGGCCTCGGCCGGGAAATCCTGCGGGCAACGCAGAAGACTTTCTGGGATCCGACCCAATCCCTTTTCGTCGTCAATCGTCCGTGGCTCGCGGAGGAGGGCGAGCAAAGACTCTGCGACCGGTCTCTGGCAACCGCACTGCTTTTCAACCAGTGCCCTGAGGCTGCATTTGAGCGTTGCCTTGATGCGCTTGCCACGCTCCCGACAGGCATGGGACTCTCCTATCCCGCGAACGCCGGCTGGCGCCTCTGGGCCCTGGCGAAAGGGCGGAGAATCGATATCGTCCTCCGCGAGTTCCGTGAACGGTGGTGGCCGATGGAGTCCGTCCAACAGAACAACACCCTCCAGGAGAACTGGAAGGCGTATCCGGACTCCGGTGACCTCTGGAGCCACTGTCCTGTCGCACCGCTCTACGTTCTGGCAATGGGCGTCGCGGGAATCCAGCCTCTTGCGCCGGGCTGGCGCAAAACTCTCATCCATCCTCAGCCGGGTGACCTAACGTCACTCGCGCTAACGACGGAGACACCTCAAGGGCCACTGTCGATCGCGACGGATGGATCGCTGGGAGACAGGAAACTCTCCATCCTCCTCCCCGATGGCTGCGAGGCGGAACTGGTCCTTGATCGCCGTGAGAAGATCGACGGGGGTCGCAGATCGCCCTCCGGTATTCCGGGAACCCGGACGTTCCGGCTCGCCGGCGGTACGTCACACAATTTCCACCTCCTCTACACTTAGAAAGAGTGGGACTTCTGGCCCGTATGCCGCCATTCCCCCTGATACGCACCGCACTCGAGGACCTTCTCCACGACATCCGGTCAGCCCGCATTGCCATCGTCGGGGACTTCTGCCTGGATGCGTACTGGTTCCTCGACCCTGCTCACGAGGAGAATTCTCTCGAAACCGGCCTCCGGACAAGGGCCGTCCGTGAGCAGCGGTACAGCCTGGGTGGAGCGGGGAATGTCGCTGTCAATCTGGATGCCATCGGCGTCAAATCGCTTTCCGCCGTCGGCGTTCTCGGGGATGACCCGTTTGGCCCTTTCCTCCGCGGAAAGCTGTCCGATCGGAGAGTGAATATCGACGGGCTTCTTCTTCAACAGCGGAACTGGTCCACGCACGTCTATGGGAAACCCCATCGGGATGGACGCGAGGAGAATCGGGTCGATTTTGGCAACACCAACAAGCTTTCCGACTCTGTCTCTGATTCTCTCCTGGAGCATCTTCGGGGTGCCCTCGGGAAATGCACTGTTGTCGTGATCAATCAGCAGGTAACGAGTGGCATTCATGGATCGCATCGATTCCGTCAGGCTCTTGCTGCAATGATCACAGACCATCCGGATATCCGTTGGATTCTGGATAGCCGGCATTTCATCGACGCGTATCCGGGAACCATCAGGCAGATCAACCAGGTCGAGGCCCTGCGCCTCTCCGGAAAGAGCGTGACCCCCGGGACGCCGCCAGATCGGGAGACCGTGATCGACGCATGCCATCTGCTCCATCGACGCTGGGGGACTCCACTGATTGTCACCCGGGCTGCGGCGGGCACGATCGTCGAGGATGAATCGGGTCTCACCGAGATTTCCGCTGCAGTGACGGGTGAGCCCGTTGATCCCGTCGGGGCGGGGGACAGCATGCTGGCCGGTGTTGCGGCTGCGCTCGCAGCATCACGTTCGGCGCCCATCGGCGCCGCGCTCGGAACGCTTGTTGCCGGCGTCACCGTCGCTAAACTTCACCAGACCGGGACGGCGAGCCCTGAAGAACTTCTCGCTCTCTACGACCGTGCTTTTTCTCACGAATGATTCACTCAGCGTATCAGTGCTTGATCCCGAGAACGACAGGTCGCGGCTGGGACCGCGGTTCTGTACGGGCGGGTATGTCTACCAGATCGAAGACCGACAGCATGGTCCGCTGCTAGCCGGCCCGGAATATCCTGACCCCGAACCCTCCGTTCTGAACGGACAGGGGATGCCGGATGTGTTCCAGTTCACCTTCTACGATTCTCCAGAAGAGGTCCCGGAGAAGAAACTCATCATCGGTGTCGGCATCATCGAGAATGCCGGCCGGAGAAAGGCGCGTGAATCGCATTTTCAGTCGGCCGTGGACAAGGTCGCACTCTGGGAGATCGAGCAGATGGAACAGAAGCTGGTCATGCGCACAACGCAAGAGTATCGCGACTGGCGCTTCATATTGAGGAGGACGCTGGAACTCAGCGGACGCCGGCTGCACTCGCAGACTGCTCTGCACAACCTCGGCCCTGCCCCGCTCCCCTTCCGCTGGTTTCCACATCCGTTTTTCCCCCTCACCGCCGATCGGCGGTGCGCGATCCTGCCGCAGGGATCCGCCGTGGCAGACAATCCAGGGTTCCAGATGGATACCGCAGGGCTCCTGACAATAAAGGAATCTTATGCGTGGGAGACCGGACATTACCAGCTCCTCTCTGCATTACCTCCCGGAGTTCAGTTTGCATCGCGTCATTTCCATCCGCGTGTGCCGGCAATTGATCTCACCTGCAATTTCGTTCCTTCGAAGGTCGCCCTCTGGGCGAACGACCGGACGTTCTCGTGCGAACCGTTTCACGAAGCTCGTATTGCACCGGGCAATCATCAGGACTGGTCTGTCACGCTACACGTTAGGGAGGAGGCACAATGCTGATTACACGCTCACGCTGGGAATTCGCGAACGTTGCGCTACCGGTTTTCCTGAAGAAGGTGCAAGAGGCCGGGTTTGATGGCACGGACATCCACCTTCCTTCACTCACCGAACCTCCCCGTGAAGTCCGGCGAATGCACG
>DAIUKN010000455.1:0-3152 GCA_036848195.1 Bacteroidota bacterium | reverse complement strand
TGGTTGCTCGTGCCGTTTGTGTCGTTTGTGTCCGCTGTGAAAGGGATATTCCTGTGGCAGCGTGCTGAAAGAGGAGCCGCGCTCCGATTACTCACGATCGCCGGGATGTGCTGGACCGGCGTTGCATTCTGGGTTGGGTGGAATTACGTCGAGTATGGCGATCCGCTCAAGTTCGCACGATGGACGTACTCCGTCGCTCCGGGGGTAAGCCAGGGGAACGTCCGCCAACCGCCCCTGGACGCGCTCCCGGTCTTCGGCAAAGCGCTTCTTGTCATCTTCGGCCCCGTTATTCTCCTAACCGCGTCGGGAGCATTTGTTCGCTCAAAGCGAACTCCTTCGGATCGGATCCGTCCGGTGCTTTTGTTCTTCGGTCTGCCGGCGGTCTTCGCGCTTGCAGCAATTCTGGCCGGCTTCGTGCAGGTCGATCAGTGGCGATGGAACTGGCGTTATGTTTTGACAGCAGGAATGTTTCTGTCCGTCGCGGGGGGAATTGGTCTCTCCGAGTTCTGTCGCAGGGTGAGATCAACGCTCGCACGCGGCCTGGTGATTGCCGGCCTCTTCGCCATGCCACTTGTCCAGATTGTCATTCCCTCTGTGGGAGTTGCCACCTTTGATGATGCCAAGAGGAGCATCTCCGACAAAACCAGATTCGCGATGGATCTCGGTGAACGGCTCCATGAAATCTACCAAGAAGGCTCTGTCGCACTCTTAACCGGATACAGCCAGGCACAGAGAATCATGATATCGAGTGGATTGCCGTTGAAGCAGTTCCACGTCATCTACGATCCCGTCGGCGAAGACATTTTGGGATCCTTGGCGGTGTCTGAGCGTTACCTGGTAATCGGAAAGGATCGAACCCCTGAATCGGAGAAGATTGTTAGCGACTGGCTTTCCCGAAGGGATGAGTTGCTTCTCTACTATAGCATTCGTTTCGAGGATGGTCACCATATCCTCATGGAGCGCAAACCCGGATCCGCGTCTCCCGGAATCCGGCGTTGAGGCAAGTTCCCGGTGTTCAACCCGCCCCGATGTGTGATTCCGATTCGATCCACGATCGTTTGGCAGGGGGGACCTGCACCTTTCTTCAGTGACAACCCTGGAACACGCTGTGCAGCTTGAGCTGCGGGATTTGTGAACGCGGGGGAATTCCTCCCGAGCCCCTTGGCACATCACAGTTGCCGCGCCAGCCACAGCCCCTACCACTTGTGACTTCACCCGAGAGCACCGTTCATCTCATTTCCCGAGGAGATCTGCCATCAAAATGAACCGGGTGGCAACCCATGATATTCTCTTTGCCAACGTGCGCGAGCAAGGCGATCTGCAACTGCGGCGGCGATTATCGTGTCATGAGAAGAGACAATGACTCTGAAGGAGTTAACTACTTTTTCATCCCCCTGGGCGATTGTCTTCGCGTACATCAGTTCGTAGCTTGCTTCATACTCTATACGGCCCAAAATCAATTATTGAGAACCACAACGTAGAGGCTGCGACATCAGCACCGTTGTCGGTGGTTGTGCTGTTGTTCAGGCGTTGGTCGGAAAAGTCGGCGGGGCGCGGAACGTTGAAGGTCCTTCTTTTTTTAGATCCGCGATTGGTGATCGCAAAGGAACGTCATTCCACGTACAATACACCGGCTATACCTCTCATCCTCGTGTTTGTCGTCGTTGTGGTGCTCTTCCTGTTCTTCGACGGCGGGGCAATGACCGGAAGAATGATGAATGGCGGGCTGAATGGAAGCGGATGGATGGATGAACGATGTCGGATGTGGACGCCCGCCCTACCCACACTCGGTCTCGCGCCCGTTTGGATCCTCTTCAAGAAGAAGGAGTGACCGAGCGGCGGGTTCAATTCAGACAACTCACAAACCACACCAGGAGGGAATAATGATGAAAACCAGATATGCATTGCTCTTGACGGTCCTCACAATCGCTTTGACGCTCCCGGTGTTTGCCTTGCATAATCAACAGGACACGGCAAAGACCGATATGAAGAAACCTGATATGTCGGGCATGCTGGGGAAGCCGACGGTGGAGGCGACAGTTGAAGGGCTTCACATGAAAGTGTGGCTCATGACGCAGAAGGAGCATAAAGCGATGATGAAGGGAAAGATGGGCCAGATGATGATGCGTGGTGAGAAGGGAGGCGCAATGGGACAGATGGAGATGAAGGGGATAAAAGACACCAGCATGGGGATGGGCAAAGACATGAAGGGGATGAAATATGACAGGACGGGGATGAAAGACACCAGCATGATGATGGGCGAGGAGATGAAGGGAATGAAACGCGAAACCATGGGGATGAACAAGGCGATGATGGACTCGATGATGGCGGGTACGCACCACATCGTCCTTGAAGTGACAGATGCTTCGCTCGGGACGGAAATTGACAACGCCAGCGCAACGGTCCTGATCGTGTCTCCGTCAAAATACAACGCCACAGTGGATCTCAAGCCTATGATGGGCCACTTTGGTGGCGCCCTTACACTCAGTGAAAAGGGGAAATATGTGATTGCGGTGAGCGTCAATGTCGGTGGGGTCTCCAAAACGAAAGAGTTTCAATACTCAATGAAGTAGACGGGGTCCGAGAGGTTGGGACAGGATTCAGGGGCCTGAACGATTTCGGTTTGGGCCCTTGCTCGTGACGGTACCAGTGCAGTGCGAAACAGAAACCTACTGCCTAAGGCAGTGGTAACGGACAGTGGGGGACGGGTCAATCTCTGTTTCACAGCCATGGAACGATTTGTGGAATTTGACATACGGGAACTGTGGAGGCGCAAGTGGAATCGTCAGGTGATTGCCTGTTTTTGTGACGAGATTCATGAGCTGTACTACGATTCAGTTTCCTGCCTGCACTGCCAGCCGCGTGCCCCAAGTGCGACGGTTTCCCATCTGCGCCATTGAAGATCGACTCTGCGCGGCGGGTCTCCGCCGGCCCGCTCATGGATCACACACTCCCTCTGAAGGCCCTCCTCCTCTTTGCTTTCCTCTCCTCTCATCGCTATCTTTCAGAATTCGTTCATATCGTACTGATACCCTTGATTGGCCAGACCATATCTCATTACCAGATCCTCGAGAAGCTCGGCGAGGGGGGCATGGGTGTGGTCTATAAGGCCCACGACACCAAACTCAACCGAACAGTCGCTCTGAAGTTCC
>DAIUKN010000454.1:0-3203 GCA_036848195.1 Bacteroidota bacterium | reverse complement strand
GTCCTACGAGGTTAACGGCTCCCGCCCGGAGAGGCTCTCATCGGTGATTGGAAGATTCCCGATTGTGATTCTGTCGCCGGAGAACAGCGCCATCACGTTCGGTGGACCGGTGGAGAGACGGAAGTTTATCGATCTGGTTCTTTCGCAGGTCAGCCCGGCGTACCTTGAGGGGGTGCTGGAGTACCGGAGGGTTCTGAAGCAGCGAAACCGGGTTCTTGGGGATGCGCGGGCCCGCGGCACGGCTGTCGCGGGTCTGATCGAGCCGTGGGATGTGAGTCTCGTGCGGAACGGGAGCGCAATTGTGGAGCGGCGTCGCGCGTTTGTGGAGGAGTTCGCGGCGTATGTCTCTCGTGCCTATTGCGACCTTGTGGAGGGGGGAGAGCGTCCGGAGATTGCGTACGTATCGACCTGTCTGCCGGCTGATGCATCGGATCGGCAGGAAATCGAGCGGTATATGAGCGGACGGCTGGAGGAGCGGAAGACTGAGGAGATGCGCCGCGGCCTGACGCTGGTGGGGCCCCACCGTGATGATCTCGGGCTGGCAATCAATGGTATTCCTGTGCAGCAATTCGCCTCCCAGGGGCAACACAAAACTCTGCTGGTGGCCCTGAAAGTTGCGGAGTTTCATTTCGTCAGCGAGCGGAGCGGCGAGAGACCGATTTTCCTGCTGGACGACGTGTTCAGCGAACTGGATAGGCATCGCGCCTCCCGTATTCTGGCGCTGGTCTCGGAGCTCGGCCAGACGATCGTCACGACGACAGATGAGCGGGCGTTTCAAGGCGCCGTTGCATGGGACGGCCAAAACAGGAGGTACACCGTTGAGCATGGAACATGCCGGCCGGTCTAGCAAACGGACGACCCACCGCAGCGGTCCGGTTCCCGTGAGCGTTGCGATCCGTGACTTGACGCACCGCCTGGGAATCGTGAAAACGCTGAGTGAGTACGATGTCCTCACGTCGTGGGATTTGATCGTGGGGGAACAGATCGCACGGGTAGCGAAGCCCGAGCGCTTTGAGAATGGAACGCTCTTTGTCGCTGTCGGCTCAGCACCCTGGCGTGCGGAACTTTCCATGCGTCGGATCGAGATACAGGAGCGGATCAACGGCGCGGTTGGCCGGAAAGTCGTGAAGGATATACGTTTTCGATAGGGAGTAAGGGGATCCATGGCAAAAGCTACTGAACAGGCAAAGCAGAAACAGAACAACGGTGAGGCCCACTCCTACACCGCTCAGGACATCACCGTCTTGAAGGGGCTTGAGGCGGTCCGCCGCCGGCCCGCAATGTACATCGGCGACGTCAGCGCACGCGGCCTGCACCACCTGGTCTACGAAGTGGTGGACAACTCCATCGATGAAGCATTGGCGGGATACGCAAAAACCATCGACGTAAGGATCAACAAGGACGGCTCCGTGACCGTTATTGACGACGGGCGCGGTATTCCGACCGACATGCACAAAGATGAAAAGCGCTCGGCGCTGGAAGTAGTCATGACCGTCCTGCACGCAGGAGGGAAATTCGACAAGAACACCTACAAGGTCTCCGGCGGTCTTCACGGGGTCGGCGTGTCGGTGGTAAACGCCCTGAGCGAATGGCTCGAGGTGGAGGTTCTCCGTGACGGAAAAGTCTGGTACCAGAAGTACAAGAAGGGTGATCCCGTGGCTGCGGTGAAAGTGACAGGGAAGGCGGAGAAGGGGAAGAGTGGAACGAAGACGACCTTCATGCCGGACGGCCAGATCTTCAAGTCGCGGGTCTTCAAGTTCGAGACGATCGCCGAGCGTCTGCGGGAGCTGGCCTTCCTGAATTCGGAGGTCACGCTCCGGATTGTCGATTTGAGGAACAAGAGCGAGCAGGCAGAGACGTTTCGCTTCAAGGGTGGCCTGATCGAGTTCGTCAAATACATCGATGCCACCCGTCCATCGATCATGCGAAAGCCGTTCTACGTTCAAGGATCCGACAAAGATGAAAGCGGACGGACCGTGGAAGTCGAGGTGGCGTTCCAGTACAACGACCAGTACAGCGAGAACATTTTCACCTACGTCAACAACATCAACACGCATGAGGGCGGCACGCACCTGGTTGGGTTCCGCACCGCACTCACCCGGACACTGAACGCCCATGCGTACAAGAACGGCATCCTGAAAGAGGGGGGGCTGGCGTTATCGGGGGACGATTTCCGTGAAGGGTTCACCGGCGTCATCAGTGTCAAGGTTCCCGAGCCACAATTTGAAGGGCAGACGAAGACCAAGCTGGGCAACAGTGAGGTGAAGAGTATCGTTGAAGGCGTTGTCGGTCCTGCACTCGGGACCTGGCTGGAAGAGAATCCCGGCGATGCGAAGCGGATCCTGGACAAATCGCTGCGAGCGGCGGAGGCGCGTGAAGCGGCACGCAAGGCGCGTGATCTGACGCGGCGAAAGAACGCGTTGAGTGGAGGCGGATTGCCCGGCAAGCTGGCGGATTGCTCCATCAACGATCCCGAGCATTGCGAGCTGTATTTGGTGGAGGGCGACTCTGCCGGCGGCAGTGCGAAGCAGGGGCGGGACCGGCGGTTCCAGGCAATCCTCCCGCTCAAAGGGAAGATCCTCAACGTTGAAAAGGCACGTCTCCACAAGATTCTGGAGAACGAAGAGATCCGGAACATCTTCACTGCTGTCGGTGCCGGAGTCGGCGAGGAGTTCGACGTATCCAAGCTCCGGTACGGCAAGATCATCCTGATGTGCGACGCTGACGTGGACGGTTCGCACATCCGGACGCTGCTTCTGACTCTCCTGTATCGCCACATGAAGGAACTGGTTGAACTTGGCCACGTCTATATTGCCCAGCCTCCGCTGTTCAAGGTGAAGAAGGGGAAGGTAGAACACTACGCGTACGATGAGGATGAACGGGATGAACTGGTGAAGCGGCTTTCGGCCGAGAAGGGGAAGAAGTCCGAGGAGAAAGCGGAAGAAGCGGGCACCGAACCCCACGAAGAAGGCGCGGTGATCACCGGGAACGGGATCGCGATCTCGCGGTTCAAAGGTCTCGGCGAGATGAACCCCGAGCAACTCTGGGGGACGACGATGAACCCCGACACGCGGACAATTCTGCAGGTGTCGATTGAGAACGCAGCTGATGCGGACCGGACCTTCTCCATTCTTATGGGTGACGATGTGGAGCCCCGGCGCGAATTCATCGAAAAGAATGCGAAGTATGTCAGAAACCTTGAT
>DAIUKN010000453.1:0-3213 GCA_036848195.1 Bacteroidota bacterium | reverse complement strand
AGGATCCTGCACTTTGATTCCGGGGGAAACCACAAACGACGAGGAGAGAAGAAAGAAGATCAGGAGCTGGAGCACGACGTCCGTGAGCGACGTATAATTGAACGCCGCGAGCAGCTTATTCTCACCCGTAAATTTCATCGCCCTCCCCGGTCACCGCTTCCGACGGAAGTACTCGTCCTCTTCCGCCCCGACAGGGCTGGCAAGGCCTTCGGCCAGGTTCGGCTTCAGGGCGGGCCCGGCACCATTGAGTCCCTCGAGCATGTCGATGAACTCCGTCGAGGTCACTTCCATCTCATAGACGAACTTCTGGACCCGTGTCACGAAATAGTTATAGAATGCGAGCGCCGGGATACCGACGATGAGGCCGAAGGCGGTGGTCAGAAGGGCCTCCCACACACCGCCGGCGAGGTCCCCGGGGCTTACCACGCCACTGTGGACCTCCACGGCGTGGAATGCGGCGATCATGCCGGTCACCGTTCCGAGGAACCCGAGCATGGGCGCCACGCCCGCCATGGTGGCGAGAAGCGAGAGCCGTTTCTCCAGATGGTACACCTCTTCACGGCCGGCGTTCTCGATCGCTTCTTTGATCTTCTCCTGGCCCAACTCGTGCTTCTCGATTCCACGACGGATGATGTTCGCGATCGGAGCGTCCTTTTGGGCGCAGAAGGCCGAGACTCCCGCAAAATCTCCTTTGCGGAAGAGGCTTTTCAGCTTGCGCATGAATTCGCCGACGTCCAGCTGCGCCCGGCGCAAGACGAGGAACCGCTCGATGACAACATAGACGGCGATCAGCGAACAGGCCAGGATCGGCCACATCACCACGCCGCCTTTGAACATCATGTCCAGAAGATTCATCCTACCTCCTCAGCGAGAATACATCCGTCGCGCGAACACAGAATCCCGTGCCCGATTAGTGGCCGATGCGCGCGACCCAGAGATCGCTTTCCGTGACCGGCTGCAGTTTGGCAACCGCTTCCTGCGCCTCCTTTTGCGTCGCATAGCGGCCGACGCGTACGCGGTGCCAGGTCTCCCCGCCCACGACGCCGTCCTCAACAAACGCGGTGAAGCCGGAGTTGGAAAGACGTCCCACCTCCTTCTCGGCCTTTGACCTGCTGGCCCAGGCGGAAACCTGGACGGTGAATTCACCCGCGCCTGACGGCGGCAGACTTACGCTCGGGGCGGGTTTGACGCGCTTCTCAGGCGTCGGGGTCGGCGTGGCGGCGGCCGGAGCTGGCTCGGAAACCGCAGGGGCCGGCTCGGTGGCGGCCGGAGCGGTTGTCGTCCCCTGATCGGGGGTTGTCGATGGCGCCGCACCCTGGTCCGTGGTCACCGCAGGAGTTGTCGTCTCGGGCGCCGGGATGGCGGGCTCAGTGATCGCTTCGGTCACTGTTGCCGCCTTCTTCCCCCAGAGATGAATGACCTTGAAGTAGTTCAAAGCGAACACACCGGCTCCCAGAACCAGGAGAGCCAGAAGAGCCATGACAAGCGGCGAGAGACCCCCGCCTCCTCCACCGACTTCCCGGAGGGTCGGAGGAGCGCTGGTTTCTTTTGCAGATTCCTGGACGATGGGCTCCCCCTCCATGCCCTCATCCCGTAAGTTCAATCTTGGCATAGCCATATCCTCCCGTTTTTGTTGTGGACGAATTGATTCCGACGCCAGCTGTTCGTACTCCTGAGGCGTGACTTCGTTCCGTGTATCGAGGATCCTCTCCTTCCCGATCGTATCCACCAGAGGATCATAGGGCGGAACTTTTCCGGTAAATTCCGTCTCTCCGAAGGCCGGTATCTGCTGATAAGTACCAATCAGGAGATACTTCATGTCGCGAAACCGCTGGTTGGCCTTTTCGGTCAGCTCGGGTGCGGCTTCAAAGTACGGAATTTTCCGGATCTTTTTCACGCCGGCGATTCGGGTGCCGAACGTGCCGTACCGGGGCACCTCCACATTCTGACCGCGCTGTAATGCGGAAAGCAGGTGCACATAAAACAACCTGGACACCGCGCTGATGTCCGCCTCCGCCGCAACACCCCGTTCAACACACTTTCGAAGGATGTCTGCTCTGTTCACTGGATTTTATTACTCCATTCTATGAGTTCGCGGGATGGCATGAATGAAACATAATCGCATGGTGGTATGACGAAAATCTCGTTGGTTTCCGTGTCGAGGCCCCTTCGCCCAGGACGATGGTCGAGGAGGAATGTCCCGATGTTGTCCAGCTCAAGCTCCCCGTTCACCAGCACTTCTTCAGTCCAGACGTCGCCGATGGTTTCGACGATCTGCTGGACCGTCTGCCGGGAGATCCCCGCACGTTCCGAGATCATGGTGATGAGCTCTTCTTGACTCATAGGATTGTTCGCTCCGAACTGAATGTGGTTACCATGCGTAGCTGACACCGAGCGCCGCTGTCCTGGGGAGTCCGGCGTATCCCTCCCAGGGCTGGCTTTTCATCCCCGCAAGATTTTCCACCTGCAGGAAGGCCTTCCAGAGCGGCGCAAACGCGTATTCGGCCTTGACATCGAGCAGCATGAATGGATCAAGCCGCCGCGTACTCTGAGGATCGGCATATCTGATCCCGACAATCCTCACGGCCGTGGTGAGCGTGAGGCTGAAGGGAAACCGGTGTTCGTAGTATGCGTCCAGCGTCACCGGGGCGACATACGGAATCGCGTGCTCTGTCAGTGAGTTCCGGCTTCCCCCGACTCGAAGAGACGCCGAAAGGATGTCGGTCTCCGCCGGCGTGAACGACGCTTCAGCGACGAAGGCATAATACGAGGCCGTCCCCTCGTAAGCAAGATCCCATTCGCCCGCGCGAGCCGTGTCGACGTAGAGAATCCCGTTGTGTGCCTGCTGGTACTCCATCGCCAGATGAAGGTGCAGGGAGCTCCCCGGATCCATATCGGCCCCGAGAGACAGGTTGTTGAAAAACTCGCCGTGGCGGAGGCTCAGAGTGTTCGCCGCATACGGGTTTTCCTCGAACACCGCTGCAAGGGTCGTGCGGTGAACGGATGGATCGAACCGCACGAAGAGGGTCACCCAGTCGTCGGCGCGCCAGCCAATGGCAGCGCGCGGATAGAACCGGCCCGCGGTCTTTGTGTCCGACCCGCGGAACAGGAAGAACCCGAACCCGACCATCAGCTCGATGTCCCTCGCCACTTCCTTCCGAATGGAAAGCGCAAGGCGGCTGTAATTCGGATCTGCTGTTGCGGCGCGGAGGT
>DAIUKN010000452.1:0-3215 GCA_036848195.1 Bacteroidota bacterium | reverse complement strand
TGCCATCCGTGCACTCAAGCGGTTCATCACCGATCGGTTTGACCCGTCGATCTGGAAGCCGGTTCGTACGGGTACTCCCGCGGCGGACGCGCCTCGTGTGGCCATTGTGGGATCGGGGCCGGCCGGGCTGACCGCAGCGCATTTCCTCTCGCTCCGCGGTTTCCGCCCAACGGTCTTCGAGATGGAAAGCCAGCCCGGAGGGATGCTGTACAGCGCGATTCCGTCGTACCGTCTACCCAGAGAGGTCATCCGGAAGGAAATCGAGTCGTTGCTCGACGAAAACATCATCCTCCGGTGCAATACGATGCTGGGGAAGGAGATCACGATCGATACCCTTTTCCAGGAGGGATTCCAGGCTATCTTCATCGCCCTCGGCGCGCATAAGAGCGTCCCCCTCCATCTGCGCGGCGAGGATCTCCCCGGCGTCTACCCGTCGATCCAGTTCCTCAAAGCATTCAACATGCGCAGAGAGGCCCTGGCTCACGGCCGTGTTGCTGTCATCGGGGGTGGAAACTCCGCGGTCGATGCAGCCCGAATCGCGATCCGCCAGCCGGATGTGAAAAGTGTGACGATGTTCTACCGACGTATGAGGGAAGACATGCCCGCCTTTCCCGAGGAAATCGAGGCCGCTCTGCAGGAAGGCGTGCGCCTCGAGACCCTCGTTTCGCCGATCGGTATCCTGGCGGAGGGGGGAAAGCTCTCGGGCATTGAATGTATCAACAACGAACCGGGCGACGTTGACGCGACCGGCCGCCGCCGGCCGGTGGCGGTGCCCGGGACGCAGCATGTCGTTCCCCTCGACACACTGGTCGTGGCGATCAGCGAAGGGTCGGACACCGACTGCCTCGCAGTTGCAGGTGCGAACCAGCTCGAGGTCGATGAAGCGCGCGGGACGATCCGTATCCAGAATGAGACCCTCTGCACGAACAGGCCCGGCGTCTTTGCCGGAGGAGATGTTGTCACCGGACCCAATACGGTTGTTGACGCCATTGCGGCCGGAAAGCGTGCGGCGGTCATGATCGAGCGGCATCTGAGGGGCGAACCCCTCGAGCGGCCGGGAGAGCTCCGGCGGCCAAGCGTGTACGTTGAGCCGGTCAAGGCTGAAGGCGAAGGCCTCGCGACGCGGGCAGATGTGCCCCGTCTGGCGGTCGAGGCCAGGAGGAGCAGCTTCTCGGAAGTGGAGATGGCGCTGAGTCCTGATGACGCGATCCGTGAAGCCCGGCGGTGCCTGCGATGCGATCTGGAGTTTACCCGGAAAACGCCCGAGGAAGAAGGAGCCCACGTCATGGAGGAGCATGCACCATGATTACCCTCACGATCAATGGTTTGGACGTCAATGTCTATGAAGGGTCGACGATTCTGGAAGCCGCCCAGTTCATCGGGTTTCCCATTCCGACGCTCTGCCACCTGGAGGGTCTTTCGCCGTATGGCGCATGCCGTCTTTGTGTGGTGGAGATCGGGGAGGGTACACGGGGCCGACTGGTGACATCCTGTACCTATCCGGCAGAAGAGGGGCTGAAGGTACGGACCAGCTCCCGGCGCGTGATGAGAGCGCGAAGGATGATCATCGAGTTGCTCCTCGCGTCGTGTCCGCGTTCAAAGGCAATCCAGGACCTGGCCTCCCGGTATGAGGTGCGGCAACAGCGCTTCCGGCAGGAAGACGAAGATTGCATCCTCTGTGGCCGGTGTGTCCGGATGTGTGCGGAACAGATGAGAGGCGGCGCAATCGGATTCCGCGGCCGGGGAGAACGGCGCAGCATCGGGACTCCGTTCGACGCGGCGTCAGAACTCTGCCGGCTGTGCGGCGGCTGCATGTACGTCTGCCCGGTGTGCGAGCTGCGCTGTACGTTCAACTCGCCGGAGCGGGCGATCTGCGGTGCGTGCGCCAACCTGAGCCCTCCCTGTCTCGAGAAAGATCGTTTCGATGATATGATGTGCTCTATGAATCCGTGTGTCGCATGTGAGATCAAAAAGGATTGATGAAAGGAGAACGCGGGCCATGTCACTCTCAAAAACCAATGCCACGGCGGCGACGCTCACCAAAAACAGGACGGAAGGATCGGTAGTCCCTACGTCGGGTATGTGCGTCACATGCGTCGACGGATGCATCGGGATGTGCGAGATCGGGAAGTCAGCCTATCGCGGGCACGAAGTGATCTATCCTCAGCCCTTCGGCGTTATTACGACCGCAGCAGAGAAGGCCTACCCGGTCGATTACTCGCATTTCAACATCATGGGGGGCGTAATCGGCACGAAAGGGATCGAAGCGGACAGCGACAAGGCGATCTTCCCGAAGGTGAACCTCGAGCTGGCCATCGGTCACGACCGGGGCATCAAATTCCGTCTCCCCTGGATCATCCCGGGGATCGGGTCCACCGACATCGCAAAGAACAACTGGGAAGGGATCGCCATCGGTTCGGCTATCGCCGGGACCGGCCTCACCATCGGCGAGAACGTTGTCGGGATGGATACGGACGCGGTGATCAAGAACGGGCGCGTCGTCGACACGGTTGACCTGAAACGCCGTGTTGCGCTCTACACGGAGCACCAGATCGACGGGTACGGGGCTATCGTCGTCCAGTCGAACGTGGAAGATACCCGGCTCGGGGTTCAGGAATATGCGATGGAGAAGCTGGGGGTTCAGTGTGTGGAGCTCAAATGGGGACAGGGGGCGAAAAACATCGGCGGGGAGGTCAAGATCCGTAACCTGAAGAAGGCCCAAACCCTGCACACTCGCGGATATGTTGTGCTCCCCGATCCCACCGATGAACATGTCATCAAGGCTTTTGAGCGCGGTGCGTTCAGGGAATTTGAGCGTCATTCGCGGGTGGGAATGGTCAGCGAGGAGAGTTTCGCCCGGCGTGTCGAGGAACTGCGTGCCGCGGTCGAGGAAACGCATGATGGTCTCGGGGTGATTGGAGGGCGGGCGCACGATGGAGGTGGTGTCCGCCAGCTCGCAGGCGCGCACCATGTTCGCGCAATCGTTTTCGTTGATGGAACCATGCTCGGCGTCGATGAGTATCCAGTCGAACCCGGCGTAGCCCAGCATCTCCACGACGTCGGGGTCGGGGAATTGCACCATCACGCCGTAGACGGGCCTGCCCGCGGCCAGTTTCTCCTTGATCTGGTTCTTCTTCATCGCTCCTCCTGTCGTTGTAACCGGCTCATTCAGCCTGAATTTTGCCGCGCGCGCAACTTTGGTCCACTTGGCAGGA
>DAIUKN010000451.1:0-3220 GCA_036848195.1 Bacteroidota bacterium | reverse complement strand
CCTGTCCGCGGTCGCGATTCCATCCATTGCCCCTTTCAGCCGGATATCCATCAAGACCAGGTCGGGTCTGTGAGACGCCAGGTAATCGAGAGCCTCTTCACCGGAGGAGAGAACGGCGGCAACGTCATATCCGAGTTCCGTGAGATGGGCCTGGATGTCCCTCCCGACAATGGTTTCGTCCTCGACAACCAGGATACTGCTAGCAGGCTGGAGCATCATCAGGCAGCAGGGAAGATAAGTGAAAAAGTTGTCCCCGGGCCCGGCTCCAGCTCAACCGATCCGCCGAGTTGCTCCGCAAGGACGTTCACCAGCTGCATGCCGAGCGAACTGGTGCTGTGAAAATCAACTGCTCGCGGAAACCCGATCCCGTTATCGCGGACCGATAGACGGAGTTTCCCCCCACCGATGTCTGCCAGCGCCAGCGTGATCTCCGGCCCATCAGGGGGAAACGATCGCTGATCGTTCTCCTCGGGAAACGCATACTTCAGCGCGTTTGACAGGAGCTCGTTGACGATCAAGCCGCACGGAATGGCCTCATCGATTCCGACCGAGACGCCGTTGGTCTCGACGCGCATCGCGATTCCGCGGGCATCACCGCCGTACGACCGAAACAGGTTCCCCGCAAGACTGTGCAGATACTCGGAACAGTCGATTCTGAAGAGATCGCTGGACCGGTAGAGCTTCTCGTGAACGAGTGCCATCGACCGGATTCTGTTCTGGCTCTCCTTGAAAAGTTCACGGACAGCGGGATCCGCGATGTGGCCCGATTGCAGGTTCAGCAGGCTGGAAATCACCTGCAGGTTGTTCTTGACCCTGTGGTGGATCTCCTTCAGGAGAACGACCTTTTCCTGAAATGCGGCGCGCAGCTGATCGTTCGCGCGCTTCCGTTCGGTGATATCCGTCAGCACAGCCATCGATCCGGTGATGCACCCTTCCTCGTCGACAACGGGGTTGCCCGTAATGAGCACCTGGATCACACGGCAGTCCTTCCTCCTCATCGCGAGTTCATACGCGTCCGACACGCCTGTTGCCCGAAGCTTTCTTTTCTCTTCCAGCAGTGTCCGGCTGTTTTCGTCGCTGAGAAATGCGGCAACGGGCCTTCCGACAAGCTCGGCGTCCTCGTAGCCCAGCATCTCGCACATCCGCGGATTGACAAACAGAATGATGTCGGCGGCGTCGACGGCCATGATCCCTTCCCTCATGCCGGTCACAAGGGTTCTATATTTCCGTTCTGAGGCCCGGACTGCCTCTTCAGCGCGTTTCCGTTCGGTCGTGTCAGAGGCAAAGACCGCCACTCGTTCCACCGCGCCGGATTCGTTGAAGACAGGAAAGATCGTATTGTCGTACCAGACGTCGTTCCGTTCGTCTTCAAACCGGATCGGCTTCGCCGTACGGAAGACTTCGGCAATCCGTTCCCTGCGCCCTCCCGCAAGTTCTGCCTCGAAGAAATCATAGATGCAGCGGCCCTGGAGGCTCTCCAGGGGTGTACCCAGCCGCCGCGCGACCGTATCGTTCGCGGCCAGAATGACTCCTCCGATATCCAGGAGCATTGCTGAGTCGGTGCGTGCATTCAGAAGCGCGCGGATAGTCTCTTCCTTCTCCCTCAGGGCTCCTTCCGTCACCGCCGATTCCGAAGTGCTGTTTGCCGCCTGCTGGGCGGATGGTGATGGATGATCCATGGTCGTCACTTTCTGGACTTCGTTGGCCGGGAGAAAAACGCATGTATGGCGGCATACAACTGCTGGTCTTCCACCGGTTTCCCGAGATACCCCACGGGATCGAGAAGCCGCGCCTTGTCGAGAGTCCCTTCATCGCCGAACGCACTCAGAAAGAGAACGGGAATTTTGAACTCCGCACGGATCCGCCTGGCAGCCTCCAATCCGTCGACTGATCCCTTGAGGTGGATGTCCATCAGCACGAGCTGAGGGCGCAGGGCTCCAGCCTTCCTGACCGCCTCTTCGCCCGAGCTGGCTGTCTCCGGAACTGCGAAACCAAGTCTGCTCAATCGCAGCTGCAGGTCTTTCGCCACGATCCGCTCATCTTCGACGACCAGAATCGTTGCGGGGTTCACGGATTCTTCCTTTCGAAACTGCATTATCGTTTGAAGGTCAACGCACACACTGTCCCACGACGGGGTTCCGGCCGTGTTTCATCGGCGCCCATCGTGATGGTTCCTCCAAGCTGCTCTACAAGCATGTTCACCAGCTTCAGCCCTAACGAGTTGCTGGTGCGAACATCCAGCCCTGCCGGGAGTCCCACACCGTCGTCGCTCACCGACAGCTCGATGGCGTGCTCCAGGGCGTGCAACCTCACGGTCACCGTTCCTCCGTCATCGCCCGGGAAGGCGTACTTCAGTGCGTTGGAGATCAGTTCATTCAGGACTATTCCGCACGGGATTGCCCTGTCGACACCGAGTGCAACCTCATCGGCCTGGACATTCAGCGAAATCTTCCGTGATGCTGCACCATACGAGCGGAGAAGCTGGGAACAGAGCTCCCGGATGTAGCCGGCGAAATTGATTTCCGCCAGGTTTCCGGACTGGTAGAGCCGTTGATGAATGATTGCCATGGACTTCACGCGGTTCTGGCTCTCCTTCAGCACCTTCCGCAATCCCTCGTCCTGGAGGTATTCGGACTGCAGGCTCAGGAGGCTGGAGATCACCTGCAGGTTGTTCTTCACACGGTGATGGATCTCTTTCAGAAGGACTTCCTTTTCCTGGAGGGAGGCTTTGATCTGCTCTTCGACCATTTTCCGACCAGTGATGTCACGCGTGCCGAACACTGCCCCGGTGACGTTACCCTGATCACCAAAGAGGAGATTCCCCACTGATTCCAGCCAGAGAATGTGGCCATCGGCATGGAAGTAACGGAATTCGAGCCGTCCTCCCGTCCGCTCCCTGGCCGCAGTCAGGAATGCCTCACGCACCCTCTGAACATCCTCGGGATGGATGCGGTCGAAAATGGTCATTCCCAGGATCTCCTCGAGACGATATCCCAGCACCTGTTCCACAGACGGACTGGCATACTGGATGACCCCTGTAGCGTCGGTCTGTGTCACGACATCCCGCATCGTGTCGGTGAGCCGCCGCAGGTGCGCTTCGCTCTGGCGCAAGGCATCCTCCATTCGCTTGCGCTCCGTGATATCGCGAGCCACGCCGACAAGAGCAACCGGTTCGCCCTCGTCGTTCCGGACAACCGAGGTCCAGACTTCAAGGGGAATT
>DAIUKN010000450.1:0-3225 GCA_036848195.1 Bacteroidota bacterium | reverse complement strand
CCACATAGGTCTTGACCGCGGCTTCCTGGACATCGGATCGCACATCGGTTCTACCACCCGTACGTCCTTTCTTCTCCCCGCCGCAGCTGTACAGCAGCAGGGCCGCAAGGAACAGGACTCCAATAATAATGATCGTCTTCTTCATGCTTTGCCTCCTGTTGTGTAGTGAGTGAGCGCGAACATTCGTGTGCAGCTATTTCTTTTTCTTGGCCGCCTCTGCCACTTCCTGTTGTTTCAGTTGATTGGCGTACCGCAATTTTTCGATCGCCTCTCTTCGCTCATCGGTGTTGAGAGAAATCATCGTGGAAAGCACAACCTCCATAGTGCCCGTCGGCTTGAAAAGGAAATCGTCGAGCGTTCTGCCGAAGCGTGACTGGACGTCGGTTACCGCCAACGCGAGATCAGGACCGATCTGCGCGGCTGCGTCGATGCCGAGCGTGGAGACGGAATGGCAGACGAAGCAGTTCTTCTTCACAAAGAATGCACCGGGACCGCTGAGCATCCGCTCCTCTTTCGCCTTTTCTTCGGCGGTCGGCACGTCCCGGATATTGTGGTTCGGCAGGTATGCGAGCGGAATCGCCTCCTTCTTCCAGCTCATCACGAGAATCGCAAGAGCCTGTGCATCAGCACCGGAGAATCCAAAATTGGGCATCACCGTTTCGGGAACCAATTCCTTCGGGTTCTTGAAATGGGAGACGTGCCAGGTGAATTCGGAATGAAATCCTTTGATCCGCTCGTAGTTGAACTGTTCGGGGGCTTTTGATCCCTCGAATGTCAGGTCAGGACCGACCGTTCCGCCCCGGCCGTTGATCACATGGCAGGCGCGGCATCCTCTTTCATTGAGGATCTGCTTTCCCCGGTTGATGGAGGAAGCCCCCTTTGTCTCCCTGTCGTAGCGATGACAGCTGTTGCAGTTCATCTGCATCAGCGCCCGTTTGTCGTTCAGCACGTAAAACTCTCCCATCTGGCTGCCAAGCAACGGCTCTTCCCAGTGTTTCACGGGCCCGTGGGCGGCCTCAGAATCCGTTGCATATCCCTGTCCCCCGTGGCAGGACGTGCATCCGAACTTCTCGATCGGATGTTTATCAATGATCTCTTTCGGATGTGTGCGGTAGGGCTCGGGCGCGTTTTCCATCCCTTTCCATTCCACGCCCAAATGGCAGCTGACGCAGCGGTCCGCCCTGTCAAGTTCCCTGACATACACCTGCTGAATGCCCGTGGGGACGGTGTTCGCACGTTCAGGCCCGAACTTCTCTTCCACGAGGCCCCGGAATTCGGACTGGTAGATTTGCCACTCCGGCCGCGCGGAGTCATAAAAGACAAAGGCCACCAGCGCGAGAACCGCGAGGCCGCAGATCGCGAGAATCAGGTGATCCTTTTTCACGAAACCCAGCTTCTCGTTGTTCGATGTATGGTCCATGTCAAATCCGTTGTCCGTTTGTCGAGACCTAAGCAAGACTGAGGAATTCCGTTTCCGTCAAAACTTTACCGGCATTTCAGGCCAGGATTCCCAGGGCCAATAGAGAGTCCAATATGGTCCGCGCATGAACGTGCCGACAAAGGTGAAGAGGATGATCAGGAGACAGATCGCGATAAACACCCTGTTCTGCCACCGGCGTTCGGGGGAAAACCAGACTCCGACCGCATTGACCCCCGTCCGGTCACGGAACGGCCACCAGATGGCAAGAATGATCAGCACGCCGGGGAGGAGGATCCCCCCGACAAACGCGCCATTAACGGTAAGCGAGCCAATGGAGACGGTCGTGATCGTGACGATTTCCTGGAGCCAGAGGAAGTACCAAGGGGCCTTCGCAGGGTTGGGCGTCACCGACGGGTTGGCAGGCGATTCGAGCGGCGCGCGGAACAGGAGCGAGAGAGCGAGCACCACGGCGAATGTCAGGAGTGTCACCAGCCACACACGCCGGGCCAGGTTGGGTGCCGAGGGGACCGAGTTCTTCTCTTCATCGACAACCGCTGTGCGGACGTGGACCGATGTCTGTCCGGTGATCCCCAGTAGCGAATAGGTCTTGGCCTTCACGGGAATAACCGGCTCGAGCGTTTGCTGAAGTGCCTCGTGATCAACAATTGCCAGCCCCCCGTCCTTCCGCACACGCCACATATGATAGGAAAAAAGGAAGAAGAGGAGTCCGGGGAGGAACACCACGTGAAGAACATAGAACCGGATGAGGGCATTCTGATCGATCTCGCTTCCGCCCAACAGGAAAAAGCGTAACGACTTGCCGACCAATGGTGCCGCACTGGCAATGTTTGTGCCGACCGTGATCGCCCAGTAGGCGAGTTGGTCCCACGGAAGCAGGTAGCCGGTGAACGAGAGGAGCAGCGTAAGAATCAGCAGAACAATGCCGACGATCCAGTTCACGGGCCGGGCGGCTCCGACGGTCGATCCGTTCTTGTAGGCCCCTGTGAGAAAGACACGGACCATGTGGAGAAAAACCGTTGCCACCATGAGGTGCGCGGCAATTCGGTGCATGGCCCGGAGAACCCAGCCGAATGATATTGTGAACTCGATGTCCTTCACGGTTGCGTACGCCCGCTCGACCGAAGGAACATAGAGGAACATCAGGATCACCCCGGTGACGACAAGAATCAGAAGGAGGACAAAGGAAATCGTCCCGAGGTAGAAGGAGTAGCCCCAGGAGAGGCTCCCTTTGGTGATCTTGTTCGGGAACCAGTGCAGGAGGAGATTCTTGACGATTGCATCACCCGCTTCCTTGTCGCTCCGCGGGTTCCATGTCCAGGTCAGTTTCTTGTAGATCGATTTCAGGGATGCAGAGACGTTCATGGCAGTTCTTCCTCCGTCCTATACCGTCAGCCGGAAATTCTGGTCCACTTCCGTGCCCATGTCGACGAGCAGTTGGCCATCGTCCGGCGACATATCCATCTTGTACCAGGTAAGCGGCCGTGGCGCCGGTCCCGCGAAGTTGGTCCCGTCAGCATAGAACTTCGAGCCGTGGCAGGGACAATGGAACTCGAACGCGATGTCCTTCTTCTGTCCCCCGATTTCGACGTGCTTTGTCTGCTGCAGCTTGGTGTATTTCACCGTGCAACCAAGATGGGTGCAGGCCGCGGAGATCGCGAAGAAGGACTTGCCTTCTTTGAAGACGTAGAGTCGCCGCTCTTCGAGAAATGTAGCTCCTTCGGCAAGAGCATTTGGGTTGCCTACTTTGAATCGTTTCGGTGCCTCGTACAGTACGTTCGGCACCA
>DAIUKN010000449.1:0-3229 GCA_036848195.1 Bacteroidota bacterium | reverse complement strand
CGATCCACGCGTTTCACCAGCCTGAATGAGTAGCCCGCCTTTCTGATCGAAAGCTCGGCCGGTGGTTTCAGGAACGCCTCCACCTGGCCGTCTGACGAAAAGAGCACTTCGTCTGTATGAGCATGGACGACCACGCGGAGCGCGCTCGTGTCGGGAACGACCAGAGGCCTACCGCTTAGCGTGTGCGGCGAAATAGGCGTAATTCCGATAACGCCGCTCATCGGCGTGACGATCGGCCCGCCATTGGACAGCGCGTAGGCCGTCGATCCGGTCGGCGTCGAAATGATCAGGCCATCACCGCGGTACGTCACCGCGAATGCGCCGTCGATGTGTGTTTCAATGTCGACGAGGCGCGGCGATCGGGATTTATCCACGACGATGTCGTTGATCGCATGGATGGTCCTTCCCGGAAGGGCTGGGCTGGTGGCCTCAAGAACAAGCCTGTCCTCCACGACGTATCTGTTGGCGATAATGTTCCCGATCATCACGTCCATTTCTTCCGGGCCGACTTCCGCCAGGAACCCGAGTTTTCCCAGGTTGACCCCGAGGATGGGTGTCCCACGGCCGCCGACCTGGCGCGCAGCGGCAAGGATCGTGCCGTCACCGCCGAATGCAACGAGGATGTCTGCCTTCGAAACACACTCCTCCATCCCCGCGGAACGGATGTTCTTCCGTCGCGCGCCCGCGTCCCCCAGAATTGGCAGGATCCGCTCCTCCAGAAGATACTCCATCCCTGCTCTCTCAAGCTGGCTGATGAGGACCGTGACGGCTTCCCGCAGCCCTGGTTTCTCAAGGTTGCCGATAATGCCAAATCTCATGGTGATCCCTTCCTACGCAGTCACATCGCTCGCCGGCTCACTGCCCCCCGACTTGCCGGGGGCTGTCTCGCCCTCCTTCTGTCCCCCCCGGTTGACCTCGTCCACATAGTTCAGCTTCAGCTCCTGGAGAACCTGCTTGAGCAGCCGGTTCTCGTCATCGCTCAGGTTTCCCTTCGTCTTTTCCCTCAACATGTCCAGCACTTCTATGGAATTCTGGGCCGCGGCAAGGTCCCTTTCAATCTTGTCGGTAAACGGGCTTTTCACTTTGCCCATCTGCTGCAAGGCGGCGGAGTGGAACATCAGGATAAGCTGGGTGAACATAATCTCGTTTTTCTGCGGGGTGTCCATCTGATCAATCCTCATTTACTTGTTCTGCGATTCCCAGAGTTTTGCGTACTTTGTGAACACGTATGCCGATGAGAGCACAGAAAGGATGAGTCCCTGGATGCCATCGAGAAATCCAGCCCGCAGGAGATACATCTTTATGAACGTGAAGGGGGGACGGATCAGGAGGTCGACCAGAGAGAAGCGCCTCCCCTGTGCCCGAAGATCTTCCGCTGCCAGGGAGGTATACCTGTTGAATTTCGTAAAATAGTGATTCAGATCCGGGTCGGTGTGGTGGATCAGGTCGTGACGCGTGGTCACCACGGGACCGTCGACCATCAGGCGTTCATGGACTCGAGTCTCGCTGAATTTCCCTTTTCCCCGGCGGAAGAGCCGCGTGACCCGTGAAGGATACCAGCCACAATGCCTTATCCAGCGTCCGAGGAAGAAGGCACGCCGAGCCACCGAATAGCCCACAACGCCGGGCTCGTCATTCCGGACGATCTCGCGGATCTCCTCGGCCAGTTCGGGCATCACGCGCTCATCGGCGTCCAGCCAGAGAATCCACTCCCCCTTTGCCTGACCCACCCCGTAGTTGCGGGCGGCACCATATCCCTGCCACGCGATTGTCTGAATGTTCGACGTATACCTGCCGGCAATCGCAGTGGTCTGGTCGGTGCTTCCCGAGTCAACCAGAATGATCTCATCGGCCCACCGGACGCTCTCAAGGCAGTCGGCGATGTTCCGCTCTTCATTGAGCGTTAGGACAATGACTGAAATGGTCGCCATCAGCCCTCCGTCGCGGGCATTGCCCGGCCCCGGTCTTCACCGATGCGGCCCGCGGCAAGTGCCAGACCCACGGTTGCCCAGAGCAAAACAGCCATCGCCTGATCCCCGAGAGTCCATTCGGTCAAGCCATTGACCTGAAACCCGACGAAGACAGCCATTGCCCCGAGGACGATGGAGCCGGCAAGCCAGTCCCCCCTCACTCGCCGGTAGACCCTCCACTCCGTCACCATGATCGCCACAAACATAGCGGCGACAGCGAGGAATCCTACCGAGCCGAGCGTCACAAGAACCTGCATGGCCACATTGTGCTGATGGCCCCAAACACCCGGGTAACCCGGATCCGCATACTGGCGCATCAGTTCACCGAGATCGATATCGCCGACACCAAAAACCGGATGGGCGAAAAAGATCCTGATTCCCGCTGTCCACATCATGATCCTCGAGACGTTCTCAGGATGATTCAGATCGATGATGCTGCGGATCCTGTTCTCAATGTAGGGAGGAGCAAAGAGAACCATCACAACCAGCAGGATGGCCAGGGGGATCAGCAGCTTCCTGTTCCGTACCAGCGCGATGAAGAGCGCCCCTGCTCCGAAGGCCAGATAGGCGCCTCGTGTAACCGTAGCATACAGCGCAATGAGAATCGGGACCAGGGCAAGAAGAGCCGCGAACCTGACAGGGCGGGGCGTGGAGCCATGGACGACAAACGATAGTGTAAACAGACCCGCCGCAAGCATGAGTTCCGATGTCGTCATATAAAATTGGAAGATGCTGAGGCGGACGTTTTCCTCGGGGTTCCCGAACACCAACTTGAGGGTCCCGAGCAGCGCCACTGCGGTGGCGGTGCCCACGAGGACCGCGACCGCGTTTCGGATTTCGCCCGGTGAGCGCAGGTTGCTTGCAAGGAAATACACGATCCCGATGAGAAGAACTCGCCGAGAAAAGAAAAGCGACTGTGAAGGGTTCTGCGAGAACGCCGTGGCGACCATCTCCACCACCACGTACGTGAGAAAGAAGTAGTCCAGCGGTGTGGGAAGGACACCCCACCGCCGTTCCACGAGCATGAGGGAAAGCCAGCACACAGCCATGAGCCCGAGGGCGAGCGAGTTGACCGCGATCGAGAAGTAGATGGAGGAGAGGAAGACATACATCCCCGCCATCATCACTGTCCGGATCCAACGCCCTGCCGGGGTTGTGCCGGCTTGCGGGACCGGGACTGTTCCCCCGGGCGTTACCACTGCCGTTCCCATGGTGTTGACATTATCCTGCGGAGAGAATGAGAAAGTGCCGTTCGCATC
>DAIUKN010000448.1:288-3244 GCA_036848195.1 Bacteroidota bacterium | reverse complement strand
GCTGACCGGCATGGATTACACCGGCGGAAAGCTCGGGGTAGTATACCATCTGGCCTCGACGGCGTTGAACCACAAGATTGTGCTGAAGGTTGAGGTAAGCACGGCGAATTCTCATGTGCAGTCAGTGGAATCAGTCTGGAAAACCGCTAACTGGCACGAACGCGAGGCGTTTGACATGATCGGCATTATCTTTGACGGGCATCCGGACCTGCGCCGCATCCTGATGCCAGATGACTGGGAAGGGCATCCGCTCCGGAAGGACTACAAGGTGCCCGAGTACTACAACGGCATGAAGGTACCGTACTGATGGAAGAGACGCTGACGGCAGTTGAAGAGAGCGCGACCCGGCCGGTGACGGTTCCCGGGCTCGGGCGCCCGCTGAAGACCGAGGAGATGATCATCAACATGGGACCCCAGCACCCGTCGACGCACGGCGTGCTCCGGCTCGAGCTCGTGGTGGACGGTGAAGTGGTCGTGGAAGTGATCCCGCAGATCGGTTATCTTCATCGCTGCTTCGAAAAGCACTGCGAGCACATGACCAACTACCAACAGGTGGTTCCCTACGTGGACCGGCTGGACTATGTTGCGGCGATGAGCAATGAACTCGGCTACGTGATCGCCGTAGAGAAAATGCTCAAGATCCAGGTTCCGGAACGGGTCGAGTACATTCGGGTGATCATGGCGGAATTCTCCCGGATCGTGAGTCACCTGATCGCCATCGGCACGTACGGCATGGACATCGGGGCGTTTACCCCGTTCCTCTATTGCATGCGCGACCGGGAACACGTGCTGGATATCTTCGAGGAGACCTGCGGTGCGCGGCTGCTCTACAATTACATGTGGGTCGGCGGTCTGTCGCACGACGTGCAGCCGAATTTCGTCGAGAAGGTGAAGGCGTTCTGCACGTACTTCCGTCCGAACATCACCGAACTGAACGATCTCCTTTCGTACAACAAGATCTTCATCGAACGCACAGCCAATGTTGGTGTCCTTCCGGGCGACGTCGCGATCAACTACGCGGTCAGCGGCCCGACGCTTCGCGGCTCGGGCGTGAAATGGGATATCCGGAAGAATGATCCCTATTCCGTCTACAGCAAGCTCGATTTCGACATTCCGGTGGGGAAGGGACTGAAGGGGACGGTCGGTGACTGCTGGGACCGGTACATGGTCCGCATTCACGAGATGGAGCAAAGCGTCAATATCATCGAACAGGCGATCGACAGGCTTCCCGCCGGTGATGTACACTCGGCCATTCCCAAAAGGATCCGCCCTGAGGCGGGCGATGTGTATGTAAGGACCGAGACGCCGAAGGGGGAACTCGGGTACTACGTCGTATCTGACGGGACCGCAAGTCCGTTCCGCGTGAAGGTGAAAGGTCCCTGCTTCGTCAACCTGTCGGCCCTTCCGGCCATGTGCCGGGGGGCGATGATCGCCGATATCGTGGCGATACTGGGAAGCATCGATATTGTTCTGGGAGAAGTGGATCGGTAATTCACAAAGCGAAACCGCTCATGAAAGACTTCTTGCTTTCTCTTCTGCACAACGAGACCCTCGTCTATTCGTTGATGGCATTCGTGCCGTTGGTCTGGGTCATCCCGTTTGCCCTGTTTGCGGTCTGGTGGGAGCGGAAGATCTCCGCCCACATGCAAGATCGGCTCGGTCCCATGCGAACCGGCGGCTGGCACGGGTGGTCGCAAACGATCGCCGATATTCTGAAGCTGATTCAGAAGGAAGATATTATTCCTTCGGCGGCCGACCGGAAGCTCTTCATTCTGGCTCCGTACATTGTGTTCGCGGGATCGTACGCTGCCTACGCTGCGATTCCCTTCAGCGCCGCCTATGTCGGGAGCGAAATCAATATCGGCCTCTTCTATATTGTCGCCATTTCGTCCGTGGTTGTGGTGGGGCTCCTGATGGCCGGCTGGGCCTCCAACAACAAGTGGTCCCTGTACGGGGCAATGCGCTCGGCGGCTCAGATTGTGAGCTATGAGATTCCGGTGGCCCTGGCGATTCTGGCTGTCGTGATGGTCGTCGGGACGTTCGATATGCAGCAGATCAACACCGCGCAGTCGGGGTGGTTCTGGAACTGGTTTGTTTTCCAGAAGTTTCCGCTTCTGCTCCTGGCATGTCTGATCTACTTCGTGGGATCTCTTGCTGAAGTCAACAGGACTCCTTTCGACATTCCGGAAGCGGAATCGGAGCTCGTCGGCGGCTACCACACCGAATACGGCGGCATGCGGTTTGCGCTCCTGTTTCTTTCCGAATACGCCAACATGTTCGCGGTTTCCGCTGTCGCGACGACTCTCTTTTTCGGCGGTTGGAACAGCCCGTTCGGGGATTTTCTCTCCGGCCCATGGTGGGGGCTTTTCTGGTTTCTGGCGAAGGGGATGGCGTTCATCTACGTGCAGATGTGGCTTCGCTGGACACTCCCGCGGCTGCGGGTCGATCAATTGACGTACGTCGGATGGAAGGTTCTGGTGCCGTTCTCGTTTGTCATCGTTCTCGGTGTCGGGCTCTGGGTGATGCTGCTTCGCTGAACGTCGTGCGGCCAATCGTGTGAGAAACTGAGGATAGATCATGGGTCGATATTTCAGGAACATCTGGGACGGAATCATCACTGTCTTGATCGGGATGAAGGTGACCGGGCGTCATCTGTTCACGCCGGCAGTCACCATCCAGTACCCGGATGTCAAGCTGAGGCTCCCCGAGCGGGCTCGGAACAGGCTGTATGTCAACATGGACGACTGCATCGGGTGTGACCAGTGCGCCATGGCCTGTCCGGTGGATTGCATCACGATCGAAACGATCAAGTCGACGCCCGACGTTGATCTGGGACTCACCTCGGTCGGCACGAAGAAGCGCCTCTATGTTCCCACGTTCGACATTGACATCGCGAAATGCTGTTACTGTGGCCTCTGTGTCTATCCATGCCCGACCGAGTGCATCAAGATGACCG
>DAIUKN010000448.1:0-278 GCA_036848195.1 Bacteroidota bacterium | reverse complement strand
CGATGTCTACGAGTTTTCGGAGTACGACCGGAACGGACTGATCTACAGTTTTGCCGTGATGACTCCGGCGGAAGTCGACCAGGCAAAAGCAAAGCTTGCGGTGCACGAGAAGGAGCAGGCTGCGAAGAAAGCTGCGGCTGCCGCCGCGCCGAAGCCCGCAGCACCGGCGCCCGCCCCGAAGCCCGCCGCGCCAGCCGGAGCCCCGGTTGTGAAACCGGCGCCAGCGACTGACCCCGTCCCACGGCCCGCGCCGGGTGCAAGCCCGGCTCCCGCAACGG
>DAIUKN010000447.1:0-3251 GCA_036848195.1 Bacteroidota bacterium | reverse complement strand
CGCCAGGACCTTTGGAATAAACATTTCTCGATGTTTCTGACGGTGACGGATCTCTTCGGGACTATGCGGAGGGAGCTGCAGATCGACACACCGCAGTTGATCGAGCGTACAGTTGGGACGCGCGACTCGCGGGTATTCATGTTTGGCTGCACATTCCGATTCGGCGCGCTCTCGGAAGACAAGGACGAGGATGAGCTCCGGTACGACAACGGGCTGTAGGTGCGAGGCGGATGGTGATTCTGTCAACGGCAATGTTGTCTCGAAAAGAGTGGTGAGCAGCGGAATTACTGTCCGGCGGGATTCCTCACGTCTGCATGAATCCGTCGGTTTGATTTTGAGGTCCCTCTCCTCTGTCAGCCTCCGTCAGCTCATTGAGAGGGCATCGGTTTATCCTGGATGAAGGATGAGGGCTACCCTTTTCGTTCTCCCTCTTGGAGAGCAAATGTCATGGCTTCCCTCATCGGTCAGACGGTTTCTCACTTCACGATCGTGGAGCAACCCGGCGGTGCCCGCCCGACACACTGAGAGGGCACCGTTCATGAGAGACTTCACCGGCGAGGTTGTCTCGCACTACCGGGTTATCCAGTCGGTCGGGCGGGGAGGCATGGGTGTTGTCTACAAAGCAGCGGACTCCCGTCTCAGACGCACGATTGCACACAAATTCCTCCCCCCCGCACTCACCACCAACCAGGACTTCCGGACGATCAGTGACTTCCGCAAGCGTCATCTGGAAGCCCTGCACCACTTGTTTGTCGAGATCCTCAATCGCTGCCAGGAGGCAGGTCTGGTGAAGTTTGGCCACCTGTCTCTGGATGGGACGAAGGTGAAGGCCAATGCCTCCAAACACAAGGCAATGAGCTACGGCCGCATGAAACAGGATATCAGCCGCCCGGAACAGGAGATTGCCCGACTTCGTAAAGAGGCCGACAATACCGACCGGCGTGAGGATAAAAAGTACGACGCTGACAAACGGGGCGATGAGCTGCCCGAAGAACTCGCTCGCCTGGAGACCCGCCTGGCCAAGATCATAGATGACAAGCGAGCCCTGGAGGAGGAAGCCAAACGTAACAAAGACGATAACGATACACCGGCTTCCGGACCACCCATGGCCAAGGTCAAGCGTGTCAAGGACGGCAAGGCGGGTAAAGAGACACCTCCGGACACTGCCCAGCGGAACCTCACCGATCCCGACTCACGGATCATGGTGTACAAGAAATCGTTCATCCAGGGCTATCATGCTCAGGTCGTCGTGGACAGCGAACATCAGATCATTGTGGCAACCGATGTGACCAACAGTCCTAGGGGCGACTCGCAACTTAAGTACATGGTCAAGCGGCTTCCACGGAAGCCCGATGTCTTCACCGCCGATGCAGGATACGCAAGCAAGGAGAACGCCGCCTACCTGAAGAAGAGAATGATCGACACCTACATCTGTTGCGGCAGAGAAAAGCATGGTCTCTTTGATGATCATCCTCCACGGGGGGTGCATGCCCGATGGCATCACCGTGCAGGAACGAATGAGGCGGAAGGTGCGAACCTTGAAAGGCCGGAGACTGTACGCCAGACGAAAGGCAATCGTTGAGCCAGTAATCAGCCAAATCAAACACGCGATCGGCTTCCGGCAGTTCAACCTCCGAGGGCACCCCAAGGTGAGAGCCGAGTGGTTCTTGGTGAGCGCAGCTCATAACCTCAAGAAGTTGTTCACAGGAATCCTCCAAGAGCCAGACAGAGGACAGCTCGCCCCGGCGACCTGAGCAAGAAACGAACGGTTGTCAAAGAACAAACCCGGCATCCCGGTCCAAGGGGAGCCACCGAGACTCCAACAAAATGAAACTACAGTTTGCTCGGACAGACACCTAGATAAATTGACGGTCTCGTGCCCAGAGCTGGTCGAGCGTGATCTTTGCGCGGCGACAGACGAATATCGGGCGTCCGCTCTCGAAGGGCATGGCATACGTGGAATGAGTCATCGCAACGAACTGCACATCGCCGAAGAAATGCCGGAGGTCGTCGAAGCACGCCGAAGTGTCGTTGCTGGCCCCGAAGATGATGCATACCTCCCCGTTCCACGCCCGGGGTTTCCAGAACCAGTAGCTGTTGTGCGTGCAAGTTGCTCCCGGGAGCCCGGCTTTCTTCCCGAAGAAATCAATTGCCGCCGCTTCGCCGTAGTTGCGGACGTAGATCATGCACTGTTCCTGATCTTGCCTGGAAAGACCCGCGTAGACACGCGCCACCGTATCGACCATCTCCGGCCATCCGAACATGTCGGCATAGTATTGCGGAAGAACTCCGACGCGACTTCTCTCTTCCTGCGACGGTTTGATCCCCGTCAGCTCCTGATATTTCACGAAGGTCTCGACGGGCAATACCGGGATGGCGTAGGGTGTGAACACTACTGCACTGACTGCGATGAGCGCAAAGGTCACGGGCTTCAGCCATCCGAAGGAGGGCCGGCGCACCAGCGCTTCGATTCCGCACGCGCCGCCTGCGAAAAGGAGAGCATAAACCGGAGAAAGATAGTAGCTCTTTCCGTGCTGGATCAGAAGGAGAAGGAAAATAATGATGTACGCGATGCCGAAAGGCCTGAAGATCTTTCCCGGCCGCGAAAACAGAAAGAAAGCGAGCCCCCAGAGCCATATCACCAGGTTTCCCACCCCCTCCATGCCGATCTGTCCGACAAAGAACTCCCATGGGTTCATCACAACGTTTTTGAGCGCGGTGGCATTGGAGATGAATTCGCGCGTAGGGAATCCGTTCGAGATCTCCCACATTGCATGCGGGACCAGCATCAGGGCACCAAGGACTCCACCGATCCAGAACCATCCGCTGAGAAACTGCCTCCGATGAGGCGTGAGCAGCATCCCGATGAGGAGCCCGATGACAAAGAACGCCATAGAGTATTTGTTCAGCATCCCCAGTCCGGCAACTCCACCGAAAAGGACCCAGAGCTTCTGCGTACTCCCCCTCAGAATCAATATTGCGATGTATGACGCGAGTGCCCAGAAGAGCAAGTCAAACGCGTTCATCGAGAAATACCTACCTGCGTTTCCCAGGATGACGGGAGCTGTCAGCGCTGCGAGGGCGGCGATGACCTGCGCCAGTCGTCCGCCTCCCAGCTGTCGCGCCATGAGCCCGGTCAGCACCACTATCGCGGCGCCGGCCAGGATCGGGATGATCCGGATCGCCAGCAGCGAATCGCCGAAGAGAAACCGCGTGCCGGCAAGGATGAAGAGGGAAAGCGGCGGTTGATC
>DAIUKN010000446.1:0-3253 GCA_036848195.1 Bacteroidota bacterium | reverse complement strand
GCATACTTTCGGGCTTCCTGTCGTCGTCACGCGGTGCTCCAACAATTACGGTCCGTACCAGTTTCCGGAAAAGCTGATCCCGCTGATGATCGCCAACGCGCTGGACAACAAGCCGCTGCCCGTATATGGGGCGGGACTGAACGTTCGTGATTGGCTTTACGTAGAGGATCACTGCTCTGCGATCGATGCCGTGCTCCAGAGGGGGACGGTGGGCGAGGTCTACAATATTGGCGGGAACAACGAATGGAAGAACATCGATATTGTCAGGCTCCTCCTGCACAAGCTGAACAAACCGGAAACCCTGATCACCTACGTCAAGGACCGCCCCGGGCATGATCTCCGCTACGCGATCGACGCCTCGAAAATCAAGTCCGAACTTGGATGGTCGCCAAGCGTGACGTTCGAAGAGGGGCTCTCACGAACCATCGAATGGTATCTCGCGAACGAATCCTGGTGGCGCCGCATCATCAGCGGGGCGTACCAGGAGTATTACAAGGAGATGTATGAAGATCGATAGAATCCAATCGGCGTGGCTCGTCCTGCTTTCCTGTATCTGGATTGTTCTTGTCGTCGCGACGGGCGCCGCACAGACGAAGCGGACAACGCAATCGGAGATGGAGCTTTTCAGCGACAGGGACAAAGTTGCCGGGGCCACCCCCTCGTTGACCACACCGCGTGGCCCGGCCCTGGAGTCCACGATTTCTCCCGACAACTATTACGTCGGTCCCTCTGATGGATTTTCCGTTAACATCTGGACCAGCCCCCCGCTTGCGTTTCAGCTCATCGTGACTCCGGAAGGATCGCTGATCGTCCCGACCGTTGGCGAGATCCGCGTCGCGGATCTGACCCTCGCGGCAGCAAAGAAGAAGGTGCTCGACGAAATCAACAAACGGTATATCCGCGGCGGGGCTTCTGTAACGCTCGTGACCCCGCGCCCGATCCTCGTTACTGTGCGCGGCCTCGTCCTTACGGAGGGAACGTTTACGATGGCGGCGTATAACCGCGCCAACAGGGCCGTTGACGAGGCGAACAAATTGAATCCCATGTACTCGGCGGAATCTCTGGAGAGCCTGCTCCGGAGAATGTCCACACGCCGTATCACGGTGCGGCACAAGGACGGCACACAAACGAGAGTGGATGTCCCGAAATTCCTGGCAACCAAGGATGATCGGTGGAACCCGTACCTTCGCGAAGGAGATGTTATTGTCGTGCCGCAAAACGACTTCGGCAAAAACGTCATCGGTGTCTACGGCGCAGTGAATGCCCCGGGCCGGTATGAATATGCTGAGGGCGACAGTGTAAAAGATGCGCTCCGCATCGCGTACGGGTTTGGCCCCAAGGCTGAAGCCGAAAGCATAGAGTTTTCGCGTCAGAATCTTGACGGGGAAATCGTTACCCGAAAGATCATCAATGGCCGTGCCATCATGGCGGGGACCGAACCGGATTTCCCGCTCCAGCCCGGCGACCGTCTCCTTGTGCGCGGCGGCATGGACCGAAGGGGGGACTACCGTGTGGCGGTTACCGGGGAAGTCATCTACCCCGGGACTTACCCGATCACACGAAATTCCACCCACCTGGCCGACGTCATTCGTGCCGCGGGGGGGTTCACGGAGTCTGCGTCGCTCACATCGGCCGATGTGCAGCGCCAGTCGGTTGCTCCGTCAGACATGGAGATGGAGAGGCTGGAAAGCCTCCGCGGCGGTGTGGCGCCTGACGACAGCTCCTACTACTATCTGGAAACGAATCTTCGTATCCGGAAGGAAGTGGTGAACGCCGATTTCGTCAAGTTGTTCGCCCAGGGCGATTCCTCACAGAACATTCTCCTGCAGGACGAAGATATCATCAATGTCCCGCCCCGGAAGAAGACGATCTACGTGTTCGGCCAGGTGGTAAGTCCGGGTCATATCCCGTTCACTGCGGGCCAGGACGTCTGGTACTACGTAAGCAAGGCTGGCGGCCTGACCGAGCGCTCAAGGCGGGGGGATCTGAAGGTCGTGAAGGCCAAAACGAAGCAGTGGCTCACTCCCGATGAAACGACGGTCGAGGAGGGGGACTACGTCTGGGTTCCAAAGGATCCGGAACATCCCTTCAGTTTCTACCTCGGCGTTGTTGCCCAATCGGCTGTTGTCGTCAGCGCCGCCGTCAGTATCGTCCTACTCATTATCCAAGTGAACAAGTAACATGAACGATAGCGATCGGCAGGTCCATCTGATCGATTACCTCGCCATGCTGGTCCGATGGCGGAAGTTCATTCTGTACAATCTTGCGATTATCACGGTGATTGCGGTTGTCGTCAGCTTGCTCCTGCCCAAATGGTATAAGGCCGGCGCATCCATCCTGCCCCCGAGGCAGCAGGATCTCTTCGGAACGCTGAGCACCGCGAGCTCCCTCCTGAAGAATCTCCCCGGAGGAGGGCGTCTCCCGGGTCTGAGCCAGAAGGGCGGCGCCTACAACTATCTCGCCATCCTCAAGAGCCGGTCGGCCATGGAGGCCGTGGTCAACAAGTTTGACCTCATCAATGTCTACGACGAGCCCGATAGTTCCATGGAGCGGGCCATCAAGGATCTAGAGGATAACGCGAAGTTCGAGATGCTCGACGACGAGTCGCTCCGTATCGAAGTCCTGGACAAGGACCGACAGCGTGCGGCGGACATGACGAACTATTTCGTCGAAATGCTGAACGACATCAGTCTGCGCCTCGGGACGCGAGAAGCCAGAAGCAACCGTGAGTTTATTGAGAAACGACTCGAACAAAGCAAGGCAGAGCTGCGGCGTGCCGAAGATTCTCTCAAGGCGTATCAGGAGAGGACCCGCTTCCTCGTCGCACCGGAGACGAACAGCGCAAGCCTGGCGGGCATCGGAGAGCTGGTGGTGATGAAGGCAAAGAAAGAGGTTGAATTGTCGATTCTTCGCCAGACAACCGCGGGCGACAACGCGATGATCGCGCAGTTGCAGATCGAGATCGGCGCAATCGATAAGAAACTGGGGCAGTTCCCTGAGGCGGGCCTGACATCATTCCGACTCTACCGCGAGGTCGCCATTCAACAGAAGATTGTTGAGATCCTCCTCCCCATGTATGAGCAGGTCAAGGTGGACGAGCAGAAAGATGTACCTGTGTTGCTTGTGCTGGACAAAGCGGTCCCCCCGGAAAAGAAAGACCGGCCGAAGCGGATGATTATTGTCGGCCTGACATTGCTGGGTGCGATCATCCTTAACATTCTGTTCATTTTTTCGTACGAGTCAGCCCATCGTT
>DAIUKN010000445.1:0-3257 GCA_036848195.1 Bacteroidota bacterium | reverse complement strand
GAACGCGCCCTCACAGCTGAGTCTCCCATGGTTGAGGGCGGGGCATGGGAATCACGAGAGGTCTGCAGGACCGGTTTGGCTTCACACGGAACGAGATCAACGTGATACTGTTTCTCTCCGTCACGTTTGTCGCAGGAAGCGGCATACGATGGTACCGCCAGCATGCCGATGCGTCATCGGCCCCGGCGTTCGATTATTCCCGCTCCGACAGCGTGTTCGTCGCGAGGTCCCGGGCTCCGCTATCCGGTCAACCTGCTCCCCTCACCACCGGCCGGCCCCGGGCCGCCGGCAAGCAACTCCCGCCGGCCGGGAGCATCAACCTCAACACGGCATCCGTTCAGGAGCTGATGCGCCTCCCCGGAATCGGGGAGACATACGCAAAGCGTCTGATTGCCTACCGGCAGGAGCACGGCCCCTTCGACTCCGTCGATGACCTCATCAAGATCAAGGGAATCGGTCCGAAGAAACTCGAGAAAATCCGGCACTTCCTGGCCATTCAATGACGCCGGCCCGCCAGAGGACCTTGACTAACTGACTCGATTTTCGCATATTTGCCCCCATGAATGAATCGATTCTCGGACTCAGCATCAGCGACAGGGGTGTGCAGGCCGTCGAGGTGAGCAGGAACGGATCATCACCCATGCTGCTTGCTATCGACGAGTGGGATAACACGCTCGCCGCCGGGGAAAAGGCACCCGATCCGGGGGGTGTCGAGCGGTTCACGGAGTATCTCGCGGTGTTTCAAAAGGTGAACCGCGTGAAGGCGCATGATGTATCGGTGGCCCTGGATACGTCGTACCTCTTTCTGAACCACCTCCCCATCGACGATGATGCCCCGGACGTGAAGATCCGCGAGCAGATCAAGTGGGAACTTTCGCAGTTTTTCCCCGATGCAGCGACAGCAGATTTCATTTCAGACTTTCACCGGCTGAAGCGCTCCCCCGACCAGAACAAGAGCGAGATACTCGGCGTATCAGTTCGACGGCGCGCCGCGCAGGCAATCAAGAAGGTGCTGGATGACCTCGGCCTCTCGCTCAACATTCTCGATGCGGACCACTTCAGCGCGGAAAATGCGCTACGGGTCAACTATCCGGATTCCTTCCGTCGGACGCTCGCGCTGGTCGGCATCAAAGAGAATCGCCTCGACATCAGTCTGATGAAGAATGGGACCCTCGAATCGTACACCTATCGGGTCGTCCATTCCAATCAGGAGATCGTCGAAGAAATCGGGCGGCTTTCGCGGGAGACGGAAGGCGTCTTCTCGATCACCGCGTACGGCCCATACCTGGACAAGGATCTTCTCCTGCAGATACGCCGCGGTTCGGCCTTGCTGGTCGAGGCGCTGAACCCGCTCCGCCATGTCTCCGTTTCGGACACGCTTCGTCTTGCCGATCATCTCACCGTTCCCTCCTATCGTTTCGCGTCGGCCGTTGGCGTTGCCCTCCGGCGGGACTGAGCGATGCGGGTCATCACGGGTCTGTACAAAGGACGAACCATCAGGACGGTGAGAAACTTGTCGGTCCGCCCTGCCACCGACCGTGTGCGTCAGACCATCTTCAACATGCTGGAGAACAGAATCCTTCTCGAAGGGTCGAGCGTCCTGGACCTTTTTGCCGGGAGCGGGAGCCTCGGCATCGAAGCGTTGAGCAGGGGGGCGGCCAGGGCCACTTTTGTGGAGACAGGAAGAGATGCCGTCGCGTATCTTGACGACAACCTGAGGATGCTCGGGTGCGAAGCCGTGGCGGAAGTCTACAGCATGGATGTCGTGGACTTCCTCGTCCGCCATCGCGGGACGCATGATCTGGTTTTCGCCGATCCGCCCTATGCGTACGACCGCACCGCGGAGCTGCCGGCGCTCATCTTCGGGAAAGGGATCGTCCGTCCGGGCGGATACCTTCTGATCGAGCACGCGAAAGACCTTCACTTCGAGAGCACTCAGCACTATCATGTCGGACCCGAAAAGCGATTCGGACGAACGCTCGTTACTTTTTTCCAGGAACACCGGTCATGAAAGAACGCATCGCCATCTACCCGGGTACATTTGACCCCATCACGTATGGCCACATTGACGTGGTCCAGCGCGCGGCGCACCTGTTCTCCAGGGTGATCGTCCTTGTCGCGCTCAATTCCACCAAGACACCCCTCTTCACCGACGAAGAGAGAATCAGCATGATCCGGGAGATCTTCCGCGGTAAACCCCGGATTGAGGTCGACGGGTTCCACGGGCTCCTGGTGGATTACGCACGGCGCCGGAAGGCCTCGGTTCTCATCCGGGGATTGCGGGCGGTGTCGGATTTTGAGATTGAGTTTCAGATGGCGCTGACCAACCGGAAGCTGGCGCCTAAACTCGATACGGTCTTTCTCGTCCCCAACGAACAGTACACCTACCTGAATTCGACCATCGTCCGCGAAGTGGCGCGTCTGGGGGGAGACGTGTCGGACTTCGTCCCCCCGAACGTGCGGCGGTGGCTGATGAAGAAGCTCAGGTCATGACCCGTCTTTCGCGGAAAGTGCTGGGGGTCGACGAATCGCTCACGCTCGTGCTGTCGGCGAAAGCGCGCCGGCTCAAAGAAGCCGGGGTTGACGTCATTAGCCTGACGGCTGGCGAACCGGATTTTCCCACACCCAGGCACGTCAAGGACGCCGCAATCGCGGCCATCGAAGGGAACTTCACCCACTATACGGCCAATGAAGGAATCGCCGAACTGCTCGACGCCGTCATCGCGAAATTCTCGCGCGACAACGGGCTGACGTTCGGCCGAGACCAGATCCTCGTCTCCTCCGGGGCGAAGCACGCCATATTCAACGCCCTGCAGGCAGTGTGCGGGCATGGCGATGAAGTCATCATCCTGAGCCCCTACTGGGTCAGCTACCCGGCCATGGTCCGGTTGGTCGATGCCGTTCCGGTGATCGTTCCCTGCTCGAACGAATCCGGGTTCAGGCCGATCCCGGAGATGATCCGCCGCGCGGTCACGGCGAGGACGAGAGCCATCATCCTGAACAGCCCCACGAACCCGACCGGGGTGGTCTTCACGACCGATGAGGTCGATGCGATCGCGGCGATCGTTCGTGACACCGGCATCCTGGTCTTCAGCGACGAGGTCTACGAGAAGGTGGCTTTTGACGGAAGGCGACACATCAGCATCGGTGCGCTCGACGGAATCGGCGACAAAGTCATCACCGTCAATGGCGTCTCAAAAGCGTACGCGATGACCGGCTGGCGGATCGGCTATCTGTGCGCGCCGGCCGCCACGCTC
>DAIUKN010000444.1:0-3257 GCA_036848195.1 Bacteroidota bacterium | reverse complement strand
CCTGGATTCGGGATTTGCGCCAATCCGGAAAGAGGGACGGCTAAAGCAAGGAACAGAAAGAGAGTAACAACATTTCTATTCATACGACCTCCATTGTACAAGTTGAACCATCGGTTGTATTTATGTCGTTTACCTTAGGAAATTGCGTCCTAAAACGCAATAGAACAAATGGACGTTTCATGAAGGCCGGAAAACGCGGCGGCCCGCCATCACAAAGGCCGGGCCGTCAATATTGCAGGAATCACGGCAGATTCTGTCAATCCAGCGCGCGGATCCTCACATCTCCACCGGAAGTGTGGGCATAGATCGTACTCCCTCCGCCATTAACCGTCCCCTTAATCCGGGATTCACTGATCTTCCCACTCACTGTTACCGGGAGGTCACACTCAACATCTCCACCGCTCGTCGCAGCGTCAATGTTGGCGCCGACACTCTTCGCAATGCGGATTTCAATGTTCCCTCCGGAGGTTTCCGCGTAAATCCCCTTGTTCCCCCCGGTTACCTTGACGTAGATATTACCCCCCGAAGTCTCCGACTTCACGTTCCCATCAACATCGCTGATCCTAACATTCCCACCGGAGGTGTTCACATCCACGCTCCCCGTCACCGCACTGACCCCGATCTCCCCTCCGGATGTCTCCATCCGTACCTCCCCTTTCACTTTCTCCACCCTGATGTTCCCGCCGGAAGTGTGCATATCCACTTTTCCTTCGATATCGTTCAGGCGAATATCGCCCCCCGACGTCTCGCCGTTCACCGTCCCCTTCAGACTACCGACCTCGATGTTCCCCCCGGAGGTATTGAGTCTGGCATTGAAATCGCGGGGGACATTGATCGTGTAGCGGACATCGAGATCCGAGGAGTTCCAGAACCACCCGCGCGTCATGCTCCCCCGTCCCTTAACATCGACGCCGCCGCCTGTCTGCTCCGCCGAGATATCAAACTTGTCTACGTCCTTCTGCCGCCCTTTCAGCTCAACCAGAACGGAGACTTCGCTGCCATTACCACCCGCAACGCGGACCGATCCGACGTCCGTTGCGAGCGTGAGCCACTCCCCCGACTTCACCGTGAATTTCTTCTCGAACTTCCTCTCACCCGCCTGTACAACAAGAAGTGGAACGGTGAGCAGCGCTAGAAGCGCCGCCCGCATGACCAGTGTTCTCATACGACCTCCAGAGTCTTGTGTATCTGAATCTTAGACGACGCCGGCGACAGAAAAGTTGCACCCGGTTTTTGCATTTCGGAGCCAATTTGACTACTATTCTTCGACTTTTTCTCATATCCCCGAATGGACACCATATGGGTTCCCTTGTACGAATCATCACGGCTACCATACTGGCGACAGTCTCTCTTGCCGGCTGCTCGGGGGAACGCCGCCCGGACGCAGCCGCCTCCCAGAAGCCACAGGCGGAAGCGCCAGTGACTATCCCGGCATTCAGCGGGCGCGACGCCTTCGCGTACCTCGTCCGACAGACCTCCTTCGGGCCCCGCAATCCGGGATCGAAAGGGCACAAGGACTGCCTGGACTTCATGACCGCCACGCTCCAGGGATTCGCCGATGACGTTCGGCTCCAGCAGTTCACGCAAGCCGGGTATAACGGGGAAATCCTCCGTCTGACAAACGTCATCGCCTCGTTTAAGCCGGAAGCGACCGCGCGTATCCTCCTTTGCGCACATTGGGATACCAGACCCCGGGCAGAGCATGATCCGGACCGTTCACGCAGGAACCAGGCGATTCTGGGGGCAAATGACGGCGCCAGCGGAGTGGCAGTCCTCATGCAGATCGCATCCCTTTTGAAGAGTGTACGCCCGAAGATCGGCGTGGACCTCGTCTTCTTCGATGGCGAGGACTATGGCACGGAGGGTGACCAGGCGAACTACCTCCTCGGCTCCCGCCATTTCGCAAAGAATCTTCCCGACCACTACCTCCCCCGGTTTGGTGTTCTCCTCGACATGGTCGGAGACACGAACCTTGAATTGCCAAAGGAAATGCATTCCGTCCGGTATGCTCCGGACATCGTGGACCTCGTCTGGGGGAAAGCCCGCGAACTGGGCGTCTCTCAGTTCCTCGACAGCCCCGGGGAGGAGGTCCTCGATGATCACGTTCCGCTCAATGAAGCAGGGATCAAGACCATTGACCTGATCGATTTCAATTACCCCGACCAGTCGAACCGATACTGGCATACGCATGCGGACACACCGGAGCATTGCAGCGCGGAAAGCCTCGAGGCAGTAGGGATGGTTCTGACCCACGTGCTCTACACGCAGCGTCCATAACGGATCGAGAGAGCATGCCGAAGTCATTCGTTGAAGTGGAAATCCTTGCTGACGCGTCACTCACCGATGCGCTGACTGGAATTCTCGAACAGCTTGGCTTCGAAGGGTTCTGGGAGGACGGATCCGCTCTGAAGGCCTACATGAGAGCCGATCGCTGGTCTCCTGCGCTGCTCGATGAGATCCGCACTGTCGCCAACCTGGTTTCCCGGTCCAGCAGATCGACAGCCCCCACGATCAGCGTCAAGAAAATCGCCGAACAAGACTGGAACGAGGAATGGGAAAAAACCATCCGGCCGATCCAGGTGACCGAGAGGATCATCATCACTCCCACCTGGCACACGGTCAATCCGGCACCGGGACAGATCTTCCTCACGATCGACCCGAAGATGTCGTTCGGGACAGGGTACCACGAAACCACACGGCTTGTCTTGCGGCTGATGGACCAAACGGTCCGCCCCGGGTCGACTCTTCTAGATGTCGGGACGGGAACCGGTGTGCTGGCTATCGCCGGCGTGAAGCTGGGCGCATCCTCTGCGGTGGCAGTCGATGTGGATGATTGGTCATACGACAATGCCCTCGAGAACATCCGGCTCAACGGGGTCCAGGAACGGGTACGGGTCATTCATGGGGATATTACCGCAGCGCCGGCTACGAAATTCGATATGATTGTGGCAAATATCCAGCGGACCATCATCGAACCGATCCTTGGAGAGATGGTCTCGCGGCTTGCTCCTGACGGCCTTATGATGCTCTCGGGCCTGCTCGAGACGGACGAAGAATTGATCCTGCAAGCCCTCGGTGCTCATCAACTCGTTGTCCGCCAGCGGCTCTTCGAAAAGGAGTGGCTGGCACTTGCCGCTGCCGGGGGCTGAAATAGGCCAATATTGCAGCCATCGCCATAGAGGCCCCGAAGCCGACGGCGTAATCTGTGGACTCTAGGCAAACCGACAACAATCCCATCTTTCACCCCGGCTGTGAAC
>DAIUKN010000443.1:0-3265 GCA_036848195.1 Bacteroidota bacterium | reverse complement strand
GCGCGCGTATGTTGTCGACCCGCTGAGCGAAGAAGTGCGGGCGTGCGAGCAGAGAATTCTCGAGGCGCAGGAGCGCGCATACAGGGCAGCGGAGGAAGAACGCCGGGCGGCCGAACAAACCGCCAGGCAGAAACATGAGGAGGACCTCCGGCGCGCGACGGAGGCAGAGCGTGAGCGCTTGCTTGCCGAACAGAGTGCTGCTCTCGAGCGAGAGAAGAAGCTCAACAAAGAGACCATAGCCGGCCATCTCGGGCGGGCGGAAGAATTCATCAGGTCGCAGAAATTTCACGACGCACTTGCCGAGGTTGCGCAGGCATTTGCGGTCGACCCGTTCGACGAGGATGTGAAGCGCGTCGAGCAGATGGTTGAGAAGGCGCAGGAGCGGCAGGCCGCCGCCGTGCCGGTGGAGCCGGAAGGCACCAAACAGGAGGAACCAGAGGAGATCGCACGGCGTGAAATCGGAGTGCGCCTGGCGGAGGCGAAACGATTGCGGGCGGAGGGCGACTTCGCGCGAGCGCTTGACGAACTTACAAAGGCGTTCGTCCTTGATCCCCTCAACGTCGACGTGAGCACGCTCGAAGCCGAAATCGAAGAAGAATTGCACAACCGTCAGGAAGCACGCGGCGGATCAGAACCGGCACCGGAGGTATCAGCGGAACAGTTCCAGAAGACCATCGCCGATCTCCGGCGGGCAGCAGAGGAAGCGAACAGGGAGCCACATCCTGTTGGGAAAGCCGGGCGTCACGTGGCGAGGGCAAAAGAGCTGATGGCGGCCCGATCCTACGAGGATGCCCTGGCCGAAGTAGCCCTGGGCCTTACGGCGGATCCTGACGACACGGAGCTGAAGAGTATTGAGACGGCGATCTGGGAAGCGCAGAACGCCCCGGCCCCCGATGCAGAAAACGACCGCCGTGTGCAGATCCATCTCCTGGCTGCAGAGCAGTTCCAGAAGAAAGGCGACTTTGTTCGTGCCCTTGATGAAGTGGCGAAGGCGTATCAGATCGACCCGATGAATGCAGAAATCAAACGGAGGGAAAACCTGATCCGTCAGGATGAACTCAGAGTTGAGCATCCTGGGGAGACTCCCCTGAAGCTCGTCTATCCCCAGAAGAATGCCGCCGGCGGTTCCCGGTAGGAAATGATTTTGTTTCGGAGGAGGCCATGAATCTTGCAGAGCGCCATTTTGACCAGCCCATGATGATCGACGAGCTCGTGTTCGCTCTTGAGCAGACTCTGAGCGGACACTACGCCGATGCCCTGTCGGCGGTCGCACGGGCGAAGGGAGCCGATCCACGCAACATCTACGTGATTGCGATGGAGAAGCAGATTGCACGGCTTCAGAGGGGCGGGATGTCGCCTGAGGAGAAGACGGAGGCCCTGGAGACACTCCCCGGTCTTGTGGAGCGTGCGCACGCTGAACGCAAACGGCGGCTTGCATCGACTTCCGCGCCGGTTGCCGGGCAAGGAGTCCAGCGGCCGTTGATCGACGAGCGCGAATCACGCCTGCGGGAATTGGTGGATCAATACTTCCGTCACGCAGACGATTGGGTAAAACGCGGCGATTATGCCTCGGCGCTTCAGGAGATCCATCGCGTTCTCCTGGTCGATCCCGAGAACCGGATTGCGAGGGAGTATGAGCGGAAGATCGACCAGTTGATGTTCAGCGACGCCAAGAGCACGATCGTGCGCGACGCGCGCGTGAAAGACGAAGCGCCGCCCCGGCCGGTCCCCACGGCCGATCAGGATTTCCCTTTTACGCCCAAGGCCCGTTTCACTGAAGCGGAACAGATCGCGGAAGCAGTGGCAGCCGCCCCCCCCCGTCGTCAAGGGAAGAAGACCCGGGGGCTGGTCATCAGCATCGCGGCGGTGGCAGTGATTGCAGCGATCGTGATTCTTGTGGCACCATCGAATCGATCATCGTCCGGCCCTGCTCCCGCAGTTGCCGCTACTGTGCAATCGGAACGGCCACAGACCGCCGCACCGGCGGAGACGAAGCAGGAAGCGACATCGCCGGTGAGCGAGACGGAGAGCATCGAGACCCCTGTTCCTGACGTTGTCCCGGTAGAGAGGAAGAACCCGAAGGCGCCTGAAATCGTGCCGCGAGCGGTCAGTCTCCCTGAAACCCCTGTCCGGGAAAAGGCGATTGCCAAGCCACCTGCTCCAGCGGCGCAGCCGGTCCGTCAGATGAAAACCGAGTCGCACACGGACATAGCCTCGAACTCCGCGGTATTCATACCTGTGGAGAAGGCGCCGCGTATTCTCAGGCTCGAGCAACCGTCGTTCAGCGAAAACGATCTTTCGGGCGGTCTGAGCGGCGAGATCACGGTGAAGGTCCAGATCGACAAGGAGGGGAAACCCGTTCAAGCGCAGGTACTATCGTCGACCAATAAGGCCCTGAATGAGGCGGTCGTCGACGCTGTCATGAAATCAACGTACGAGCCAGGGGTGATGTCGAACGGACCGGTGATGGCCTGGGTCGTGATACCGTTCAAATTCAAGTAGACGCAAAGGGGACCTGCCGACACCGCCCGCCATCGTCCCTCGGGGACCTCGGCGGGCGGCGCACTAGCTCGGGGACGCACTCAGCTCTTTCCGCAATTGTTGTTGCAGCCGGATCATTTCGTGGCGCACTTTCAGGCCGATGGATTTCATCTCTTCCTTGAGTTCTTTCAGACTGCGCTTGAGGCTTTCCTCGTCCAACCGGATCCCTTCACCTGATTTCCTGAGTTCCTTCTCCAGGGGTGCCGTGTCGAAACTCTCCTCGAAGAACTCGAAACGGTGCGGCCGGTTGAACGACCGGAATTGGAAGATGTTGCCCGATGCTTCCCGGTCGATTTCAAGCGTCAGGGCTTTTCGCGCACCCTTCCTGATTATCTCGACCTCTGCTTTGTCGCCGTCCTTGGAGTCATGCAATGCATCCCGGATATCGTGCGTGTGGGTGGTGAAGGTGCAGGCGAGAGGCCGCTCCGGCAGGAAATCCGCCATCCGCCGCTCGTCGATGCACTTGAGCATCCCGAGCATGAAATTGATCTCGCGATGGTCGGCAAATACGTCGATCTCACTGACTCCTACAAGTCCTTGTCCGAAGCGCTGATCCACGCCGGCATCCATACCCGCACCAAGGTGAAAATCCATTATCTCGATTCCGAACAGATTGAGAAAGACGGCATCGCGGCCTTGGCGAACATGGACGCGATCCTGGTGCCCGGCGGCTTCGGCAAGCGCGGCACCGAAGGCAAGATCGTCGCGGTGAAATTCGCCCGTG
>DAIUKN010000442.1:0-3265 GCA_036848195.1 Bacteroidota bacterium | reverse complement strand
GCCAGGGCCGCGAGATTGTCAGGCTGATGTCTCAGAATCATTTCGCGGACCAGCCTGTACGGCCAGACATCGTCCGCTTCGTGAGCGTGCTGTCCAAACGCCCCCGCTCGGCGCCGTCGATTCCCATGAACTTTCCTTCCGGCGGTAAGTGGCTGCTGAAAATCCTCGAGAGGGACAAGCGGTTCGTCATCGGCGTGTACCGGCGCAATATGAAGGTTATCAGCTACCTCGGCACGTTCGACCGGCTCTTTGGGGTCCCGGTCACCACACGCAACTGGAATACGATCAAGGCAATCGCCAAGGTGCTGGCTAACGGAGGGACCTGATTCGACAGGCGGGTCCGATACGCAACAAACTAGAGCCTCCGCATACCCAGATGGAAGCTAGGCACGGAAATACGGTTCCCATTCGGAGTGACCAATGCTGAAATAGGCACTCATTGTCGACGGCACTGCGGCTTTCGGGACCGCGGGCCATCCTCTTATTATAGAAACGAATATCCCATGAACAAGAAACTTGCAGCGTCGGTTGCGGTCGGACTCTTCTCCGTCGCGCTCGCCCATTCGCAACACTCCTGGATGATAGGCCCATTTACCAAGATTGATTCGGTGAATCCCTGCCTCATCCCGTCGGCTTCTTCGGTATTTTCCTGCCCGGTACGGAACGCGGAAGTGACGTGGGAGGCGAAGGACGTGTTCAATCCTGCCGCCGTCGTCCACAAGGGTAAGGTCTTCCTGCTCTACCGTGCACAGGATCGTGTCGGCAAACCCGGAGGGACTTCAAGGATCGGCCTTGCCTGGAGCGAAGACGGACTGAGATTCATCAGAAATCCAGTTCCTGTTCTCTACCCCGACAATGACTTTATGAAACAGTACGAATGGGAAGGGGGATGCGAGGATCCGCGGGTTGTACGGAGCGAGACTGGTGAATATATCATGACCTATACCGCATACAACGGCAGGGTTGCGCGGCTGGCGGTGGCAACCTCGCACGACCTGATTCACTGGAAGAAACAGGGGCTCGCCTTCGGCAAGGTGGGGAAGACTGACTTCGGCGATGTCTGGTCCAAGTCAGGGTCCATCGTTTCACGGTGGGTCAACGGAACACCGCAAGCCGTCAGGATCAAAGGAAAGTACTGGATGTACTGGGGTGAATCCGACAATTTTCTTGCGACGTCAGAAGATCTCGTCCACTGGACACCGGTCCCGGGGGTCGATGGAAAACCCATTCCTGTGCTCAGGCCGAGGAGCGGGTCCTTCGACAGTCGTCTGGTGGAGCCGGGGCCCCCGGCCCTCCTGACGGATGCCGGAATTCTCCTGATCTACAACTCCTCCAATGACGGGGATCGGGGCGATTCCAGCCTCCCCCCGGGGACCTACGCCGCAGGACAGGCATTGTTTTCCGCAGACGATCCCTCACGGATGCTGAGCAGGAGCGACTCCTGTTTCTTCAAACCGGAGCGCCCCTACGAAAAGACCGGACAGGTGAACAACGTCTGCTTCCTCGAAGGCCTGGTGCAGTTCAGGGAGAGATGGCTGCTCTACTACGGAACGGCTGATTCCAAGATTGCCGTCGCTGTGTGCAACAAACCGTGAGTCAAGGGGGATGTCCGGTGCTGTTCTCCTGTGGATTCGCCCTTTCGCCGGGCAAGCCCGGCGAAACGGACTGCAAGTGATCATGCATTCGTGCGGATCGGTGCACACGCTAATCGACCGACTGATCATTGCCGGTATCCAGTGTCTTCGCCCCGTGCAGGCGAAAGCCTCCGGCACGGATGCCAACGCACTGGTCCGCGTCATCGTTCCATATCTCATGGCATTCCCATGACGCTTCAACCTCTCGACCTCGTCATCGTTGCGGTCTACATGATCATCACCGTGCAAGTTGGGCTTCTGTTCAGGAAACGCGCGATGAAGAGGCTGGACGCATACTACCTTGCAGATCGCAATGTCTCATGGTGGATGGTGGGGCTCTCAGGCTGCTCGAGTTATACGGATATTGGCGGAACAATGCTCATCACCGGGCTCCTGTTCTACGTCGGACTGAAGTCTGTCTGGGTACTCCACATCGCCTGGGGATTCTTCACCATGGCCATCTTTATGGCTTACCAGGCAAAGTACATCAGGAGGTCCGGCGTCATGACCGCTGCGGAGTGGAACCAAACCCGGTTCGGCGACACACGGGATACAGAGCATCTGCGCATTGCGATAGCAGCATTCATCGTGCTGTCGATGATGCTGACGCTCATGTACGTGGCCGTAGGAACGGGCAAATTCGCCGAAGAGTTCGTCTCTCTTCCCCGCTGGGCGTCGACCTCCATCATTTTCGTGGTCGTTGGTATCTATGTCACCTTCGGAGGCATATTCGGTGTAATTTGGACGGACATCTTTCAGACCATCCTCATCATCATCGGCGCGATTGGACTGAGTGTTGCCGCGCTGCAGCTGCCCGACGGGATGACGGCAGTCGCGGCGCGGACGCCGGAGTGGGGATCGCTGACTCCCACGTGGAGCCTTTGGAATGACTACCTCACCCAGGCTCCCGCAACCTACCACCAGTACTTCGCCTTCGGGCCATTGATGATCGCCAGTATTCTCTGGCTGTTCTTCAGATTGCTTTCGGGTCCGCTTGGATGGGATTTCACATTTTTCCTGACCACGAAGAGCGCACGCGAGGCATCGCTGTCGGCCTTTGCGTGGACAGTAGGTCATACGGTCCGCTGGCTCATTGTGGGATCTTTTCTCTGCTTCGGTGTGCATTTCCTTGGATCCGCGGCGAACTTCGACGCAGAAAGGATCATGCCCCTCGTCGTTAAGAACATGCCTGTCGGCGTCTCCGGATTATTCATGGCCGTTCTCCTGGCAGCACTCATGTCCACACTGAGCGCAATCATCAACGTCACCAGCAATGTCGTGCTCAACGACTTCCTGAAAAGGTACTTCGCAAAAAACCTCCCCGAACAATCGTTGGTACGTCTCGGAATGGTGGCCTCCTCGGTTGTGATCCTGGTCGGATTTGGAATGAGCTTCATGTACGAACAGATCGTCTCTGCGTGGGAGCTCCTGCTGTATGTCATGCTGACAATGATTATGGTCCCCGCGGCTCTCCGATGGCATTGGTGGAGATTTGGCGCAAGGGCCTTCCTCTGGAGCATGTTTGCTTCCACGGGAGTGGTGGTGGCGCATAAAGTCTTCTTGAACGGCCTCCCGCCCCATTGGGCGATCGTGTTTCTCATGCTTTCATGCTTTGCGCTGACTCTGATGAT
>DAIUKN010000441.1:0-3270 GCA_036848195.1 Bacteroidota bacterium | reverse complement strand
TTCATCCTGAGCTTTCTCATGATCCTCGCCCTGTTCCTGATGGATAAGGTGCTGATGTACGTCCCCGAGGGGCTTGCATCGACCATGGAATTCCTGGGCATGGACTACCACTTCTCAAACATCGCGCGAGGGGTCATCGACTCGCGCAACGTCATTTATTTCCTTTCTCTTCTGGGCTTCTCGCTCTTCGCGACAACGGTCTCCCTTGAACGACGGAAATGGTAATGGTTCCATGAACAAAAAGACCCTGAAATACCAGACACTGGTGAACGTTGCGGTCGTCATCGTTATCCTCGTGCTGTTGAATATCGTGTCGATCCGCGTGTTTGGCCGCCTCGACCTGACGAAGAACGGCCTCTTCACACTCTCCGAGGCAAGCCGGCAGCTGATGCGCTCCCTCGATGACCGCGTAACGGTCAAAGCATTCTTCACCGAAGACCTCCCTGCGCCATACAACAACAACCGCCGGATGCTCCTGGACCAACTGAACGAATACCGCGCCTACTCACGCGGGAACCTCCAGTATGAATTCATCGATCCGTCGGGAGAGAAAGGCGAACAGGAAGCGCAGCAGCAGGGTATCGCTCCCGTTCAGGTTCAGGTGGTAAAAGAAGACAAATTTGAAGTGAAACGCGCATACATGGGGGTTGTCTTGCTGTACGAGGACCGGAAAGAGGTCCTGCCCGTCATCCAGAACACCGCGAATCTTGAGTATGAACTCAGCAGCACGATCAAGCGGTTGACTACGCGGACACAACGAAAAGTCGGGTTCCTGACCGGTCATGGCGAACCGGCGCTCAACGAGCTGCAGCGGGCGCAGGAGTTGCTGAAGCGACAGTACGAGATCGTCCCTGTGGATGTCAGCAAGAATGCGGCGGTCCCGCAGGACGTTGCGGCGCTGGTCATCGCCGCACCGGTGAACCGCTTCTCCGAGGCCGACAAGTTTCAGATCGATCAGTACCTCATGCGCGGCGGGAAGGTGGCGTTTCTGCTGAATCGCGTGGATGCAAGCCTCCAAAACCGCACCGGACGGTTGCTCGAGATCAACCTCGATGATCTCCTGGAAACCTACGCTCTTCGCATCAACCCGGATCTTATCCGCGACCTCCAGTGCGCAAACGTTAGTATCGTTCAGCAACAATTCGGCTTCAACATCCAGTCTCAGGTCCCCTTTCCTTATCTCCCGATCGCCAGCAATTTCAGCACGGGGAATGCAATGGTGAAGGACCTCCAGGGACTGGTGCTCTTCTTCGTCAGCTCCGTGGATACCACCAACCCGTCCGCCCGTGGGCTCCAGGGCGAAATCCTCGTCCGGTCCTCGAAGCAGAGCGGGAGGCAGACAGGATTGTTCATGTTCGATCCGCTGCAGCGTTATGGCAGGGAAGAATTCCAGGACAAGGAGATCCCGCTGGCCGCCCTCGTGCAGGGCCGGTTTAAGAGCGCGTTCGCCGGAAAGCCTGTCCCGTCTGACACCGCTGCCGGATCCGCTCCGCCTGTCAGCGCACCGCTCACTTCAAGCCCTGACGCACGGGTGATTCTCGTGGGAGACGGCGATTTCATCCGGGATCAGTACGGCAACCGCGACAACCTCAACTTTTTCGTGAATATGATCGACTACCTTGTTGACGATGCCGGATTGATCACGATTCGATCAAAAGAGGCTTCGATGCCCCCGCTCGAACAGGTGTCGGACGGAACCAAGAAGCTGATCAAGTACGCGGACCTGATCGTCCCTCCGCTTCTTGTCGTGGCATACGGCCTGATCCGGTGGCGGACGAGGAAGACACGAAAGAAAGCAATGGAGATTCACTGAGATGAAAAGAAGCATCTGGATCCTGGCCGGCGTTCTTGCACTCCTCCTGGTTGCCGCATTCTTCGTTCTCCGGCGGCCGGGGGAGGTCAGCACGTCGGGGAATGCGGGAGACGTGCTGGTGCAGTACGATTCAGCCGCAGTGGACAAACTGGAGATCACATCCTCGACCGGTGTTGTCACCCTGGGAATCGAAAGTGGCAAGTGGATGATCCTTTCGCCGCTGCACTACGCGGCGGACCAGCTTTCCGTCACCGCAGCGATCGGCAGAGGAAAGCGGATCGAACTGAAAAACGTTGTCTCTTCCAATCCGCAAAAACAGCAGCTCTTTCAGGTCGATTCTGCCGGAACACTCGTCCGGGTTTTCGAACACGGCACACAGGGCCCGGCATTCCACGTCGGAAAACCTGGTGCATCGTACACAGAGACCTATGTACGACGCGAAGGGTCCAACGATGTATACCTCGCCGATGGTCTGCTGACCTACACCTTCGCGAAGGGAGTGAAGGAGTGGCGCGACAAAACGATTTTCAAAAGCGAGCCTGATCGCATCACAAATGTCCGGCTGCAATTCCGCGACACAACGTTCGCCCTCGCGTTCCAGGACAGCCTCTGGCGCGTTGACAGGGACTCGGCATCGCAAACCACGGTCAAGAGCTTCCTCGGCTCGCTGGCCAATCTGCAAACGGATGAGTTTGTTGACACCGCTGTCACGGTCTCCTCCGCTCCAAATGCCGTCATTGAAGTTGAAGGAGTGCAGATACGGTTCTATGCAGGGAATGAAGGGGGGAAATACTCCGTCCAGACTTCTGCCGGACCACAGTGGTTTGAGATCCAGGGATGGCGTGCAGCCCAGATCCTCAAGCGAAAGAAAGATTTCCTTGCAGGGGCTCCCTAAAGAAAGCGCTTCGGTGCCCTCGATACGGTCCGATTGTGCATCGGGGTTCGGTCGGACCTCCCGAGTATCTTACGAGCGCAAACCTGATATTCCACGAGGTTATCTGACATCGCCCAAAAAGAACGGTCGCCGCTATAGCGGCGACCGTTTCAATGTTGTTGCTCTCGTGCAGGATTACCGTTCCCGCTCATTCCGACGTTCATCGGTCCGGGAGGGACGTTCATTGCCGCGGGTCTCAGGTGCGCGACGCTCTTCACGGACTGACGGACGTGGTGCAGCCTGATACGACGGGGCCGGACGCTCCCTGGGGGCGCTTCGCTCCACGCGTTGTTCGGGGCTCCGCCGGGATTCTCCGCGCCACTCCGGGCGCCGTTCCGAGTCCCGGCTGTTTCTGGTATCCGGAGCCTGATAGGAAGGCACAGGACGGGCCTGCGGAATGGGGCGTTCAACCCGGGGCTGAGGGGCTCGTGGCATCTCAGAGCGCATCTCCGGATGCCGTTCTCCTTCCCTGTTCGTTCTGGACTCCGGAACCGGGATGCGATCGATACCGCTTCCCCGATCC
>DAIUKN010000440.1:0-3274 GCA_036848195.1 Bacteroidota bacterium | reverse complement strand
CGACGCGTCGACGCACGCCAATGTCGGTTGCTACTCGTGCCATCTCCCCGCTGGTGCCTGGGACTACCCCGCGTTCAAGCTCGCGGAACTCGGCCGCATGTATCCCCGCGCCGCCGAAACCACACTCACCCGACCCGCTTCGCTGCTCTCGGCGGCCGCGTGCCTGCGCTGCCACGCGGATGTGAACGAGACAACGACGGAGAGCAACGGGCTCCGTATCCGCCACAAGACGTGCGCGATCGGAGGCACGTGCGACGGCTGCCACGCTAACGCGGCACACGGCGATGCCGTCCGCTGGACACGCGCGGTATCGATGGAAGCCTGCGTCAGCTGCCATTCGGGTTCGCGGCTCGAAGACCCGCATCCGTCGGGCGAGCGCTTCTCCCGCATATTCGCCAAGCCGGACGGGGCGCGTGTGCTGGGTTTGATCACGCCGATCCGAAACGAGCCCCAGTGTTCAAGCGGTGCGTGTCATGCTCATCCTGTGTCGAAAACCATTCTGGGCGTTCTCGACGTGAAAATGTCGCTTATCGCTGTGGACCAGCAGCTTGTGGCGAGCCGCAATCAGCTTCTCTTTCTTTCCCTTGGTTCGGTTCTGCTGGTTGGAATGGCTTCCGGGGCTTTCATCTGGCTGTTTGTCCGCCGGCCGGTCAAGAGGCTGATCGCGGGCATGGAGATGGTTTCGTCGGGGAGGCTTGATCATCGGCTCGAAGCGAAGACGAGCGACGAGATCGGGCAGATGGCCCACACCTTCAATGACATGACGGAAGACCTGGCGCGGGCGCGCAAGGAAATCACCGCGTGGTCGCAGACGCTTGAGCAGAAGGTGCGTGAAAAGACGGCCGACCTCGAGCGCGCGCACAAGCAGATGGTCCACGTTGAAAAAATGGCCTCGCTGGGCCAATTGGCTTCGAGCGTTGCTCATGAGCTCAACAATCCGCTGGAGGGAATTCTCACGTTTGCGAAGCTGCTCATCAAACGGGTGAACAAGTCCAGCCTCTCCCCCGCCGAAATCCAGTCTTACTGTGAGGATCTCAAGCTCATCGCCGAGGAGTCGCAAAGGAGCGGGAACATCGTCAAGAATCTGCTGGTGTTCTCGAGGCAGAAAGGGATGTCGTTCCACTCCGTTCATTTGAATGCCATCCTGGAGCGCTGCAATCTCCTGGTGAACCACCATGCCAAGATGAACAATGTCGAGCTGAGGATATCCTGCACTCCTGACGATTTGATCGAGTGCGATCCGGGGCAAATCCAGCAGTTGTTGATCGCACTCATGGTCAACGCCATCGAGGCAATGTCGCCCGTCCCGGGCCGCCCCGATGGGGGGAGTCTGACGGTTGATGCGAGGTGGTTGGAGAAGCACGACGCTCTGGCGATTGAGGTGAAGGACACCGGAATGGGGATGAGTGACGAAGTGAAGTCGCACATTTTTGAACCATTCTTTACGACGAAATCCGAAGGGAAGGGCGTAGGTCTGGGTCTCGCGATCGCCTACGGAATCGTCGAGCGTCACCACGGGTCTATCGACGTGGAATCCACGGTCGGGCAAGGAACACTGTTCACGGTCACGCTGCCCACGAAACAGCCTGGCGATCAGGCAAGCCAGGGTCTCGCATCGGCCCGGGAAGGAGCACAAGTATGAACAAGAGTGAAATTGGCATTCTCGTTGTCGATGATGAACTCATCGTCCGGGATTCTCTCACCAAATGGTTTCGGGAGGACGGCTTCCGTGTCGATGCCGCTGAGAACGCGGCGGTTGCATTGAAGAAGCTGCAGGGAGGTTCATGGAACCTGATGCTGGTCGACATCAAGATGCCCGGCATGGATGGGATCGAGCTGCTCCAGCGGGTGAAAGAGATCGACAAGAACATTGTCGTGATCATCATCACCGCATTTGCTTCTGTGGACACTGCGGTGAAGGCTTTGAAGGACGGCGCATATGATTACATCACGAAGCCCATCGATCCGGATTATCTCGATCACTTGGTGGAGAAGGCAATCAGACAGCAGCAGCTCACCGCGGAGAACCTGCGCCTGAAGGAAACCGTCACAGAGTTGAGTGCTCCGACGGAGATCATCGGCGATTCGCCCGAAATTCAAAAAGTGCTGGAGTTGGTGAACACGGTGGCCGTAACGGACACCACCGTGATGATCCGCGGCGAGAGCGGAACAGGGAAGGAACTTGTGGCCCGGGCGATTCACACGATCAGCGGCCGCAAATACTTCCCGCTCGTCACCGTGAATTGCGGAGCCATGACGGAGACGCTTCTCGAGAGCGAACTCTTCGGCCATGAGAGGGGCGCCTTCACGGGGGCGCAGTACCGCCGGAAGGGCAAGGTGGAACTCGCCGATGGGGGGACGCTTTTCCTGGATGAGATCGGGAACATCGACGCGAAGACGCAGATGGATCTGTTGAGGGTTCTGGAAACGAAGCAGTTCACGAGAGTGGGGGGGACGGAGGTGTTGAAATCGGACTTCAGAGTTATCTGCGCCACGAACAGGGATCTGGAGAAGGCCGTCAAGGAGGGATTCTTCCGTGAAGACCTGTACTACCGTCTGAATGTCTTCACCATCCCGATTCCTCCTTTACGCGCCCGGCGTGGGGACATTGCCCGGCTTGCCCACTATTTCCTTGAGAAATACTGTGCGGCAATGAACAAGCAGGTCCGTGGCTTCAGTCCGGAGGCGATGCACGCTCTGAAGGCCTACGATTGGCCGGGAAACGTTCGGGAGCTTGAGAACGCCGTTGAGCGCGCAATGGTTGTGACGACCGGGGAAGTGATCGAGAAGGATCACCTTCCCCTTCATACCATCGGTTCACCTCGCGGCAACGGGAAGCGGCTCGAGGATATGGAGCGCCAGTACATTGAAGCTGTCCTCAAGGAGACGGGCTGGAATGTCAGCCGGAGTGCGGCCATCCTGGATATCGACCGCGTTACCCTCTATCACAAAATCGAGAAATACGGGCTCAAACGGGAATCGTGAGAACGATCCACGTCGTTCCTCTGGGTGACGCGGACCGCAAGCGGGTGGAGAGCCTGCGCGCTCCGCTCTCGCGTGCATTTCATGCCCTCGTTGAACTCCGTGATGTTGCCTGCGATGTGGAACTCTTCTTCGATGAAACGCGGGTCCAATACAATTCCACGAAGATCATCGAGTTCCTCCGGCGCGACTCTGCACGGAAGAGAAGCGCGTCCGATGAGAACCTTGCTCCGAAAACCCTTGCCGTCTCATCGGAAGATCTCTTCATCCCCATCCTTACGTACGTTTTCGG